>NZ_JAAFZF010000002.1:0-159767 GCF_010614825.1 Neobacillus sedimentimangrovi | reverse complement strand
AGTGTGGCCGATCACCCTCTCAGGTCGGCTACGCATCGTCGCCTTGGTGAGCCATTACCTCACCAACTAGCTAATGCGCCGCGGGCCCATCTGTAAGTGTCAGCGTGAACCGACTTTCAGCACCCCCTCATGCGAGGGGATGAATTATCCGGTATTAGCTCCGGTTTCCCGAAGTTATCCCAGTCTTACAGGCAGGTTGCCCACGTGTTACTCACCCGTCCGCCGCTAACCAACAGAAGCAAGCTTCTATTGGTCCGCTCGACTTGCATGTATTAGGCACGCCGCCAGCGTTCGTCCTGAGCCAGGATCAAACTCTCCAAAAAAAGTTGATTAGCTCATAAAATTAACGTTGGCTTCGTTTCGATAGAAACGAATGTTGTGATTTGTTGACGTTTTTGGTTGTTTAGTTTTCAAAGAACAATCTTATTTTTTCAGTCACTCAAAAGCGACTCTATTAATATATCATTTCAAGTTGTTTGTGTCAACAACTTTTTTTATTTGTTTTTTATCTTTTGTCGTCGTGCTGACGACTTTTTAAATATTACATGAGTTTTATAGATTGGTCAATACTTTTTTACAAAAAAATTTATAACAAGAAAAATAACTATGGCTACCGAAGCCTTCCGGGTGATACGCACCATATGAGAGAAAAAGAAACAGGAAGTCCATAGAGGGATTTATTTCTCACCATAAGACATAACATCCTGCTTCTTCATATATCAAAAGAATACTTTTTATCTATATCAAAAACAATTCCATAGACTATTCTAAATTGCTGTGACGTCCGAATACAGCTGTATGATCTACTTCATTTAACGCACTGAAGTGCAAGCATAAGGCATCAAAAATAATATGGGCACATTGATCGAATAAAGATCCAAGCGGCTGAATAGTTTTTAGCTCATTTTCACGTCGGTATTTTGTCGCTGCTGGCACATGAAGAATCTCCGTGGAAACTCCCGCTAAAGCTGATTCTGGATTGGTAGTCATGGCGATGACGGAGCAGCCAAGTGAACGTGATTTTTCCGCCGTCCAAACGACATTCTTTGTCGTACCGGATCCAGAAATGGCGACTAACAGGTCCCCTGAGGCAATCGACGGAGTGATGGTCTCACCGACAACATAAACCGTTGCTCCCAAATGCATTAGGCGCATAGCAAACGACTTGGCCATCAACCCAGAACGTCCCTCTCCAATCACGAAAATCCGATTGGCCTTTTGCATTTGAAGGGCTATGTCCTGAAGCTGATTTTCTTCAACCTGACGAAGCACGGTGTCTATTTCTTTTAAAATGGTCGGAATGAACATGAAATTACACCACTTTCATTTGTAAGATACATTGTTTTATTTGGTTCGCCGCTTCTGCTGGATTTTCCGCCTTTGTGATGGCCGAACCAATGATCACGATGGATGGATGAAGCGCTGTTGTTACCGTTTCAAGTGAAGCGAGTGAAATTCCACCTGCTGCAGCTATTTTCATAGATGGAGTATAAAAGTTTTCTGACACCATCCCAGTGTTAAATGAACCAAGTTGCTCTTGTTGATCCTTGCTAACATGCACACAAAATATGGCATCCTTATATTTTTGGAGGGCTAGTTTTTGTTGTTCCGTCGTGTTTAGTAAATCAATCATAACTTGTTTGTTATACTCTTTTGCCACGTCCATACAAACATCCATCGTAACTAGGGGTGATACTCCCATCACCGTAGCCACATCTGCCCCCGCTTGATAACACATTTCAAACTCATAACGGGCATTATCGATGGTTTTGATATCAGCCACGACTATTTTATTGGGAAAGGCTTGCTTAATTTCATGAATGCTTTTCATCCCAAATTCTTTGATTAAAGAGGTACCAACTTCAATCCAATCAATCGACTGCTCGACCTTTCTAGTAAGCTCAATCGCCTCTGCTATTTCCATTCGATCTAAAGCTAATTGTATTTTCATGAGTATAACTCCTTTTTGATAAAGATAAAACGATTTACTAAACCGGTTTATAAATCCATTATACGGCATTTGTAAATGCTCTTCAATGATAGGTATGAAAAATGATAGCCAGTTCCACGACCGGCCATCTATATCATTTTACTTGGAAAAACAAACACTTCAGGAGTCCTGTCTTCTTGTTTAATTTGCTCATATAAAAGCTCAGCCGCTTTGAATCCCATTTCTCTTGCCGGCTGGATAATAAACGAAATAGGCGTATCAAGTAAGTGGGCAAAAGGGATATTGTCAAATACGATCAACTCGAGGTCCTCTCCAAGTTGGATTTTCTTTTCTTTTAAAAACTCAACCACAGCCATAAAGGCACGATCATTAGCAGCAAATAGAGCCGTAGGTTTCACTTCCATGGAAAAGAGCCGTTCTAATTTGGCTTTCATATCCGGAATGTCGGCTTCTACAATATAGTCCGGATTGATCTCTATCCCAGCATTCTTCAAAGCTCTTTTATATCCCTCCAAACGATCCAAGCGCGTACTGACCCGCAATGGTTGTACGACAAAGGCAATATTTTTATGTCCCTTATCAATAAATCGTTGAACCGCTTTGTAGGTGGACTCGGTATTATCTGTTAAGATGGAAAATACCTTAAGGCTTTCCTCTACTTTTCGATCCATAAACACAACTGGATAGCCTTGCTCGACCATGTTTTTATATAAATCATGATTTTGTCCAGTTGGAAAAATAATGAGCCCGTCTACCTGCTTGGCTCTTAGCATTTCAATATATTTCTTTTCTTTTTCAGGATCATCATCGGCATTACAAACAATCGCTTGCAAATCATGTTGATGAAAGAAATCTTCAATTGCCCGGCTTACTTCGGTTGAGAAATAATGCGTTATATTTGCGACGATGATTCCGATAAAAGAAGTGCGCTTTTGTTTAAGACTTCTTGCCAAAAAATTTGGCTGATAGCCAAGGGTTTTAATCGCTTCTTCAATCTTTTGCTTTGTTTTTTCCCCCATATATTCGTATCGTTTATTTAAATATTGGGAAACCGTACTTTTCGAAACACCCGCCGCACGTGCTACATCAGCCATTGTTACTTTTTCCATTCCCATTCCTCATTCCTCTCATTTCATCGCTTTCATTTTAGCCCCTATCATTCTTCATTTCCAGCCCTCCCTCAAAAAACAAGGATGACAGCTAGCGAAGAGGTTCCGCTTTCTGTCATCCTCCATTTTAGACCTTTTGGACAAACTGAACTTCCATCATTAATTGTTGGGCTTTCTCTGTGATTGAACGTAAATACGGTTCGGTTAACTCTTTTGTTGGATCCACGAGAGAACTTCCCACGCCAACAGCAACAGCACCAGCACGAATATAGTCTTTGGCATTTTCCGTGTTGATCCCCCCTGTTGGCATAAGAGGAATATGAGGAAGGGGGCCAGCTAAATTTTTAAAATAACTAGGTCCGACACTTCCGGCAGGAAATACTTTCACCACATCAGCACCATATTCATAAGCGGTTAATATTTCAGTTGCAGTAAAGGCACCTGGGACACTTATGATTCCATATCGTTTCGTCATTTCAATCGTTTCTTTTCGTACCGTTGGTGAAAAAACAAACTTTGCTCCAGATAAAATAGCAGCCCTTGCCGTTTCCGGATCTAAGACAGTCCCAGCCCCTACAAACATTTCATCCCCGAACACATCTGCTACTCTTTCAATGATGGACAGTGCTTTTGGTGTTTCCATCGTAATCTCAATGGCAGTAATTCCGCCATTCTTTAATGCTTGAGCCACCGGAATGATCGTTTCCATAGTGGCACCGCGGATGACAGCCACAACTCTCCGCTTTTGGATTTCTTCTACCCCCATCATTTAAACTCCTTTTTGTCAAAATAGAATCATAGCTTTTAAGGCATTCGAAACCGGTTTCGAATTAAGCAATTCTTTTAATAGTAGCTTTACCACCTGGGCCTCCAGCTACTTTAACCGCCCAAATCGTTAAAATGGCAGAAAATAATAGAGAGCCAGCCATGAAAATATAAGAAGCCCCAAATCCGCCTGTAACCCCATTTAAATAGCCGACAATATAGGAACCAACAAAGGAACCTAATGCCCCCATGCTGTTAATGAGAGCCATAGCACCTCCTGCGACATTACGAGGAAGAATTTCCGGAATGATCGCAAAGAAAGGACCATATGGAGCGTACATAGCCCCACCAGCAATAACTAACAGAATAAATGACAGCCAGAAATGATTCGTTCCTAAAGCATAAGAAGTATAGAATGCAATAGCTCCAATAAGCAGAAATGGCCAAACAAAAACGCTACGTTTTAACGATTTATCTGAAAAATACGAGGCAGTGAACATGAGAATAATAGCTAAAATATAAGGAACAGACGACAACCATCCAGTTGTGACCATATCCATATTTGGTGCCGCCTTAATAATCGAAGGGAGCCACATCACAAATCCATACACACCTATGCTCCAAAGGAAATATTGAGCACTTAACAAAATAACGGGTTTGGATCGGAATGCCTCACGGTAATTCTTCACCGGCTTAATGCCCTGTTGTTCTTTAGCCAATTGCTCTTCAAGGTCCGCCTTTTCTTGATCCGTTAACCACTTAGCCTCTCTCGGTTTGTCATTAACCACTTTCCACCAAATAAATGCCCAAAGGACCGCAGGAAGACCCTCAATAATAAACATCCATCTCCAGCCGACTGATTCCACTAAATAACCGGAAACAATCGACATCCATAATACCGTTGCAGGATTTCCTAAAATTAAAAACGTATTCGCACGAGAACGTTCTTGCTTTGTAAACCAGTTGCTTAAAAGGACAAGCATAGATGGCATGACCGCACTTTCTACCACTCCAAGGGCAAAGCGAATAAAGTATAACAATTTTATATCGGTTACCATACCAGTAAAGGAGGCTAATAAACCCCAAGCAATCAATGACCAGAAAATCAGGACTTTGGCACTCTTTCTCTCTGCATAAGCAGCCCCAGGTACTTGGAAAAAGAAATATCCTAAGAAAAATAAGGATCCAAGCAGGGAGGAAGTAGCCGCCGTAATATTGAGATCCTCTGCTAATCCTGCAGCTGCACCAAACCCATAGTTGGCACGATCCAAATAAGCAAGACTATACGTGATAAAAGCAACAGGAATCAGATACAACCAGCGTTTTTTAGCAATTGTTTGATTCATAAACTTTCACTCCCTGCAAATAATTTTCCATATATTTTTCAAGTGCCGCTCTCGTAGGATAACCATCATTGTCGCCAGGTGATTGAACCGCCAAAGAACCAATCGCATTTCCTCTTAAAACGGCATCGTGGATTGAGAGGCCTTCGAGAAGTCCACTGATTACCCCAACAGCAAACCCATCCCCAGCACCAACGGTATCTACCACTTTTTCTACACGGAACCCAGGAACCGTTCCTTCTTCTGAAGCTGTTTTATAAAAAGCTCCTTCTGGTCCTAGCTTAATCACAACCAGTTCCACACCCATATCCAAGTAGAAAGAAGCGATATCACGAGGATCTTTATAGCCTGTTAATATTTCACCCTCGGCGATTCCCGGTAAAACGTAATCTGCCTGAAACGCCACCTCATTGATTTCCTTCACCATTTGATCTTGGGAAGACCAAAGAGTGGGCCTTAGATTCGGATCAAACGAGACTTTTCGGTCGTTCTTTTTCATATAGGTTAAAGCATGGTGGGCAAATCTTCTAGCATCTTTGGAGATGGCTAATGGAATCCCTGTCATATGAAGGTGCTTGGCACTTTGAAAATACTCTTCTTGAAAATCAGCCGGACTTAGATGGCTTGCTGCGGATCCTTTTCGAAAATATTGAACTTCAGGATCGCCTTCTGTGACGATTGATTTTAGTTGAAAGCCTGTCGGATAGTGGTTATCAATCAAAACATGGTTGATATCTACCTGTTCACGTTGGAGCCGTTCGATGATAAATTTTCCAAAGGCATCATTTCCCACTTTGCTAGCCCAGCCAGTTCTAAGACCAAGGCGAGCAAGACCGATGGCCACATTTGTTTCCGCACCAGCAAGCTCACGGGTAAACTGGCTAATTTCATGTAACCTACCAGGCTCATTGGCAATAAACATGGCCATTGCTTCTCCAAACGTCACCACATCTAGTGGTTGCATAATACCACCCTTTCTACAATCATTTGAATATACTCCTTTGTTTTTTCCGGAGGTTCAATAGGGAACTCAAGCGCTTTCATCATTTCGGATGGAAACCTCTTCAGTATGAATTCCCAGTGGTTATTTTTTTGGAGTGGTACAGTTACACGTTCACCATCTTTTTCTTCCACTTGTTTTAAATGAAGGTAATGAACATAAGGGGCAAGTTCGCTTAATGCCTCTTCCGCATCCTGCTCCGTATAATGCCAATTCCCTACATCAAATGTCATTTTAACTGGTACACCATTCTCGTAGGCGCTTTCAAAAAACGTTTTCAATTGATGAATATTACCACCATAAAGTGTTTGATCATTTTCAACAAGCAATTGTATTTCTTTATGCTCGTTTAAAAACAAATGAAGATCAGTAACATTGGATTGTTCTTTGTGAAAATGCCCTAGTGACACTTTGATCCATTTCGCTCCAAGCTCTTTACCTTCTTGGAAAATTTCTGTTATTTCTTTTTCATTGAACAGATGATTCTTTTTCCATAACTCAACAGGGGCCGAGAAAACAGTGAACAATTGATATTGCTCGATTTCTTCTCTCATGGTGCGTAAAGGTAAATCCTGTTCCGTGAGTAGTTCACGCCGAATCTCCACCCCAAAAGCACCTGACTGAGCAATCATTTGAAAGAATGAAGCTTGCCCCCTCTTTAAAACTTCAACTCTATTAAAAGCATTTAACGGAACAATAACATGATGCATGGCATGGGCACCTCCTTTTGGTTTAATAAATCGGTTTAGTAAATCGGTTTATAAACATTATAAAACCAATGTAAGCGCTTTGCAATAAAAAGATTTAGACATTAATTTTTTATGAGGATGGATTTTTTGACACTTTCTGCCCTATAGTCGCACAAATTTTTTAGAAGAGCACGAAAACGAAAAGATCTGCGTGATTCGTATTGAAAAACCACTGATCATAGGCAATACGATTTTCCAAATATTTCAGAAATGAACAAAGTCGAACATTCTTAGTTTAATAGAAATCCCCCGAATCACCGTGATGATTCAGGGGACTTATTTTCTGTTTCGTTATTATTTATCTGAGTACGACAATTCTGCTTCAATCCTGCTCATAAATTCTTCTGCCGCATTATATCCTTGTTGCTTCAAATACCAGTTATTTGCCGCAGCCTCTATTAAGCCCGCCACATCACGGCCTGGAACAAGCTGGATATCCATCGTAGGAATTTTCACTCCCATATAATCGGTATAGCGAACTTCCTGATCCAAATCATTATACAAGGCATCTTTCTCCCATTTTGTTAAATTAATTTCGAGAGTGATTCTTGTTTCATCCTGGAAAGCCTTGCGTCCATATAAGCGGACCACGTTCAACAGACCGATACTCCGAAGGGCCAAAAACTCCTTCGTTTTCTCATCATGCGTTCCTAGAATCGTTTGCGGACTCAGTTTCTTCAACACCACAATATCATCCGCTACTAGCCGGTGCCCCCGGCGAATCAATGTGTGAGCCGTCTCACTTTTTCCTACACCGGAATTGCCGCGGATCAAAATTCCGATCCCGGAGACATTCACACAAACCCCGTGTACCGCAATTTCTGGAGCAAGTTCCTTCACCAAATACGCATCCAATTTGGTAATAAAATCAGAAGTAATTTCCGGCTGTTTTGTAACTAGCAAAGGAATCTTTTGTTCTTCACAATGATGTTTTAAATAGGTAAGCCCTTCTTCCCCAGCCGTCACGATAAAACAAGGCGGATGGTAATGAACAATGTTCCCAATCCGGATTTTCCGTTCCTCTTTACTCAATTTATGTAAATACGTAATTTCCTTTTTTCCTAGAATTTGAACCCGTTCCGTTGGAAAAAAATCAAAATAACCAACAAACTCCAAGCCCGGACGATGAACTCGTGATTGGGTAATCTCTTTCTGGAGTTGATCTTCACCAGCCAAAACCTTCAATGAAAACTTCTGAACCAAGTTTTCAACCGTTATTTTTTTCACCTTATCTCACGTCCTATTAAACTTTTTACTAATAAAATTATACTTAAGAAAGATGAAAACGTCATCATAATAGAAAAGCGGAAGCCTCCTGTCCAGCGGCGTATGGCCTCCTCCCAAAAGCTATCGCTTTCGGTCGTGCGATGTTTATGCTTCCGTAGCCTTCCTTGTGGTGGTCTCCAACTGAGATAAAGGAAATACGAAGAGACGGAGGCGATTCGATGATGACTTATCGTAGGGCGAAGACCGAAGGCGTCTCGCCGCTAGGGGCTGGAGCTAGACAATCCTCGAGTTGGTCGAGCACGGCTCTAATCTTATAAAAAATAGCCACCTAAAAGAGCGACGATCTTTGAACCTTGCTCCATCAGATCTGTTCCTTTGCCTAATTGAAGCTGAATCGCTTTTGTCGGATTTGCAGGAATGCTTTCTCCAGTAACCGAATACCCTGCTTTTCCAGGTACAGGAGGATGAATAGTTCCAATCAACTGCCCTGATTGGACGAAATTTTGTGATGCTAAATGTTGGATTCCATTCTCTTCTTTGGATCGTAAATGGCTAAAATCAAAAAATTCAGATGCCCATTCCACCCAACCATCTTTTCCTTGGATAGGTTCTAATCCTTTAGCAATGATAAATTGTCCAGATTCAGTTGCATTCAATGCTCTTTGAATTTCCTGTCGTTGAATCCCAGTGTTGATTCCTAGTTCTTTCATTCTTTGATCGAGATGAGTCGCTTGAAGAGAATTGATAATCTTGAGCTTCGTCTCCATCTGAAGATCAAGATGGGTACTTGGTTCCTGATCCTTTAAGTAATACACTTTTTGATAGCCCATTTCTACATTTAGGATCGCTTCCATTTTTGAAGAATCAAGCTGAATAGACCATGAAGCTTCTTTCCGCTCGTTTGGAAAATTAACCCTTAACTGATCCTTTTCTGAAAGAACAGTTGTCTTTTTTACTAACTTTCCATTTTTATAGAAATGCATACCTTCTGAAACCGTAATGGTAGGATAGTGTGCAGATGATTCCTTACAATAGATTTGTCCATTCTTTACCCAAACCTTTCCGAGTTGGACTTCCGTTCGCTGTTCTTCTATTTCCATGGCCGTTTTTCTAATGCGGTAATCCTTGGCCATAATAGCGTCCTCTTCCTTCCATTTCTTTCTTAAGGAAAATTTTTCCCCAAGAAGTCGAAGAAGTCTCTTCGATTTTCGTTCCCTTTTCTCTTGAGACTTCTTTGTCTTGGATAGGTTCAACCCCGTTTTAATCTCTATTTTGTTTTTGTTTCCTTTCGACAGTTTCTTTCCACTCATTGTATTTTCCCCTTTAAGAGTGAATAATTGAAGTGTTATAAAAAAATACATCCGTTGAAATCTCGTAAACTTGATTCATTTTCATCTTTAAAATGTAGACTTCCCCGTTCATTTTTGAATGAAAAAAGAATTTCCGAAATAGATTCGTTTTCTTCCATAAACCAACCATACTTCCGATAAAGGTAAAATCTAAAATAGTTTCATATGTTACTTTGTTCACAATTGAAAAGGATCAAGTGACAGCTGAAACGCCAAAGCAGAGAAATAAAGAGGCCATTGAAAAATACACTTTTTTTACAAAGGGAATGGGATGACATTTTTGAAATAGCATGATAAGGAATGGTGCCAATAGAAAATAGTTTTCAATGACTTCCTATTCTAAAGTGAAGAAAAACTTGGCGACACTTTCGGTTTTTCGATCCTCGGTATCGTCCAAGTCTTTCAACTTCACCAATATGATCGCCCCACTACAAAACCCATTACCTCCGTAATAAACGCACAATTTTTATTAATATCCTCTTAACACTTAGTTCGATTAGTTTATATATCTTACAAATATTTACAATATGTACACCTTTTTGATTACCTTAAAACATTATCATTTTTCGGCTTTCGGCTTTCGGCACATCCTTTGACAATATTTTTACACTAAGATGGGGTGAATTTTATCTAAAATGGTCGAAAATTGGGTTAAATTGTTGAATTTTCCACATATGCAAGTTGCCAAACAAATTATTTTTCATTTATGAACCATTAAATAAATATCAGTCGACCATCTATAGGAACCAAAAAAGACACAAAAATTGACTATTCTGATCATCCCCTACCTTCTATTTCCCTATTTCCCATTTTTTGATATTCTTTATAAATGGAATCCGATTTCTAAGAGGAATGACTTGAATGACATAATGGAAAATGGCTGAATAAGGTACTGACACCTTTTTATACATAAAAAGTGGAAAAAAGCGGGAAAGTAAAGGTAATAAATAGAAATGGGGAGAAGAGATGAGTGCAAATACGAAACAAAAACCTATGATTACGTTAGCTTGGCGAGGATTGTTTGTTATAATTGGAGCGTTTATTACGGCCTATGGACTAGAGGCGGTATTGATCCCAAATAATGTTTCAGACGGAGGAGTGACGGGCCTTAGTATCGTTGGATCCCAATTATCAGGATTGCCACTTGGTATTCTCATTGCCGTCCTGAATACTCCGTTTGTCTTTTTAGGATATAAACAAATCGGAAAAAGTTTTGCGATAAAATCTGTTATTGGTATTGCCTCCCTTGCCATCGGCACAGCTCTTATGCACCATGTACCTACAATTATTAAGGGTGATACGCTGTTAGTAACCGTTGTCGGCGGGATCATCATTGGTTTCGGTATGGGTTTGGCCTTACGTAATGGTGGGGCTCTGGATGGCATCGATATGTTAGCTGTATTGCTTTCACGTAAATTGCCTTTTGGTACGAGTGACCTGATTTTATTCTTAAATCTATTTGTGTTTATCGTTGTATCCACTGTTTTCGGTCTTCAAGGGGCGATCTTATCCGGAATCGCATATTTTATTGCTTCTAAAGTCATTCACATTGTCGAAGAAGGGTTAAGTGGTTCCAAAACCTTTCAGATTATCACCCGCGAACCAGAGAAAATGGTCGAAACGATTCGTGACCGCCTAGGTCGGAGTGCAACTTATAATATGGCTCAAGGTGGATATTCCAATGAACCCATTAAAGTGATCAATTGTGTCATTAACCGATTAGAAGAAAGCAAAATGAAAGAAATTATTTATGAAATTGACAAAAATGCCTTTGTAACGGTCTATGACGTCGCAGAAGTCAGAGGAGGCAATTTCAAAAAGCATGACATCCATTAAGGAAACAACGTTCAAAAAAAGGTCGTTCATTTACTGTATGAACGACCTTTTTGTTTCCCATTTCTCTATTCCTCTATTTGTTTAAGAACCCTTGCAGGATTTCCTCCTACCACGACATTATCCGGTACATCTTTTGTTACAACTGCCCCTGAAGCGATAACGACATTATTGCCTATATTCACCCCAGGATTAATGACCGCTCTCCCACCAATCCAAACATTGTGACCAATCGTAACCGGTATGCCATATTCTGCTCCTGATATTCTTTCCATTGTATTTAGGGGATGAGTCGCAGTATAAATATGAACTCCCGGCCCGAGCATGCAATTGTCACCCATTCGAATTTCGCAAACATCTAAAAATACACAATCAAAATTGGCATAGAAATTTTCACCAACGTGAATATTGTAGCCATAATCACAACGAAACGTCGGCTCAATGTATATATTCGATCCCATTGAACCAAATAGCTCTTTTATTAATTCCGTTCGCATATTCTCATCCGTTTCCGGTGTTTCATTAAATAATCTTGTCAGCCTTCGGGCATTCATTCGATCTTTTCGTAATTCGGAGTCACCCGCAAAATAAAGTTCCCCATTAAGCATTTTTTCTTTTTCCGTTTTCATCATTTTCCTCTCCTTTTTATCCAATCCATCCTAACATATTCCAGAGAAAACGATGAAAACCTTTTTTGGGCGCATTCTTTTTAACCTTTCGTATTCTTCTATTTTTTCTCTCTATATCCCTTCCACACTGGAATAGATGGTGAGGTATTGTTCACAAATTTGTCACAACCCCCCCTGACCTTTTGCCCTTGTTTTCCCTATATAGAGGATGAAAGGGTGGTGTCATTTTTATGCCTATAAAATCTGGTGAAATTACTCAATTTGAAGGATATTCGCAGTTTACTTGTCTGAAGGAGTTTAACACTCATTTTGAATGGTGGATGTTAGAACACAAGCAGAAATTTTCCAAAGGGGAGCTGATCGGAATCAAACGTCTAGCTCGTTTTGCCGCTAAAGTTCCAGGGGTGGCAAATGCCAAAATCGGTACAATGTTAAAGGCGATTCACGAAGAATTCAACAACAATGGGATTTCCCGCTCTACTTTTAAACGTATGATCCAAAAATCCATCAAACTTGGAATCTTAACCGTGTATGAAACCGAGCGCAAAAATGGGGCGCAAACAAGCAATCTCTATGTCTTTAATCGTTTTCCTCAAAATGAACTACCTAAAGAGGAAAAATTGAACCACCATGAAGAAACCATTAATCTTTTAAAAACCAATCATCAAAAGATACGTAAAGAAACGCCTAAACGACCTAACCAAAAGGAAAACAGATCGGTATTAGATGACACCTATGTCAGTGACCGTGTACCTCAACCATTCGTGCAAATGGTAAAATGCTTTTTTCCAGAAGCTAAATCGATCGAGGAATTTTGGAAAATGGCAGAAATCGCGGCCTATCGGAACTTGAGTGAAGAGAAACCAGAACGAATTCTAGAAACCGCCATCCAGGCATTCCGGCAGCTTATCAGGAAGCTAAAATATACCCAGTCGGTCAAAAATCCGTTCGCTTACTTTTATGGCATTATTTTTAAAAAGCTACGAATCCAGTTCTATCAAGACTTAGAGGACCTGCTTGATGATACGGATGAAGATAGCGTTATATACAGAAAAATCCCGCCATTAGAAAAGATTCTAGACTGGGATCATAGAATTTTAGAACCTGATTACTATAAGACACAAACCATGCATGATTCTCCATATTAAAGATGTTTGATATGGGAGATGCCTAAAGCACCATGTTCCCAAAGAATAGTTTCAACCTTTTTCCATTGGTCTTTCTCACAGCGAATCATAAGGACAATTTCGGATGTCATTTTTTTCACTCCCCTCCTATTTTTCTTGACTAGAATCATTTTTAGGAGGAATCCGAGAAGCATGCCGCTGACGGCCCCAATGATTCCCCATATAATGGGGCCCCATTTTAATACAAAGCCATAGATGGCACCTAACAACATGAAACAAGTACCAAGAATGGCAGATGCGTCAAACAAGCTTAATCCGTCTGCTCGATGGATCGTATCAAAAAGCTGCCTTGGTTCTGTCTTTTTATCCAACGGGGCGGCCAAGATTTGCTCATTGGAAATATCACATTTTTCTAGTTCCGTAATGGCCATTTCAATGAAAAGTGAGTTTTCAAAGGTAGCGATCACAAACATGACATTCTCCCTCCTTTTTAAATGGGAGTTTTAAAGCGTGGATTTTGATATTTTCTGCGTAAATAATTGGACATTTCTTTTTCAAACAGTTTATTGTGCTCCACCGCCGTCACATACGAATCAAAAATGATAAAAAGGTAGATAGAAGGGAAATAGAGTACCCATTGCATGTTAAGGACCTCTTTCGCTTTGGCAAAATCACCCCACATGGAATACTCAATGCCAAGGAGAATATTACCTAAATAACAAATTCCAACGGTATAGATAAAAATAAAAAAGCCAAATATGACGTTATGAAGATAGAGGTGTCCAAGCCCAGGAAATAAAGCAGACCATACTAAGGCTACCCATGGTTTCTTTTTATCCAAGTAGTTCATATCCCACGAACCCATGGTAATAGTGGGCATGGAGGCATCCTCTCGATCAGCCAATACATATTGTTTGTTTTGATCAATGGTTGAGCGATAACCATCCCATATACCAAACATATAAATGGCCACGTACAAGATTAACCAACGTTCATTTAAAACTTCTTTAGCTTTATCAAATTCACCCAATAGGGTATACAAGATGCCAAGGTTCACATTTGCCATCCGATTGATAAACGATTCCCATAAGATCAAAATGATCGCAACTACATATCGATGTTGCATTAAATGGCCAAACCCTGGATAGGAAAACGAAAAAAACGCGACCACCCATGGATTTTTTAAATGCAACTGTGTAACTGAAAATTGGGATAAAAATGCTCTTTGCCTACGTTGGTTGGGAAATTGTGTCATGTCCTATACCTCGTTCATACTACTGTCATTCAGTATCCCCCAATGATTTTGAACTTATCCATAAAGCGGTAAAAAGGCAGACAAA
The DNA here is from genome assembly GCF_010614825.1 of Neobacillus sedimentimangrovi. NCBI lineage: Bacteria > Bacillati > Bacillota > Bacilli > Caryophanales > Bacillaceae > Neobacillus > Neobacillus sedimentimangrovi. Next base: position 145,345 of record NZ_JAAFZF010000002.1, on the reverse strand, counting down.
ATGGGAGAGATAACTAGACTCCTTCATTGTGGAAGATGATGCCTCTTTGTTTTCCAGTCCAAAATAAAAATAAGGCTAAGTTAAAATTTAATATTGATAATTCTATAATATGAAAGGGAAACCCATAAATAATGGGTTTCCCCTTTGGTTGAATAAGCGGCAACTACTGTCGAGTATTGCCTTATAATATTTATTACATTATATCTTTGGAGTGAAAGATATTATTATTATCATTCAAATGATAGATTATTTGCACAACTCCAGAAGAGAACGTTCTTGTATTAACCATTTTTAAATTTATCCTCTGTTTTATATCAATAAACAACGGTTTTCCTTCTCCCAAAACAACAGGGTGAATAGATAATCTAAATTCATCAACAAGCCCTAAATTTATAAAAGTTGTAATGAGACTTGCTCCACCATATAGCCAGATGTCTTTACCAGGCTTTTTCTTCAATTTATTTATTTCTTCAAGAATATTATCATTTATAAATATTGCTTGATTATCAGTCTCTTTTTGTGTTCTGGAAAACACATATTTCTCTTTACTATGAATCAATTTCCAAATTTCCTTTTCGGTATCAGACTCTTCATTTTTTGGAATATATTTCCCCCACAAATCGTAGCTTTTTTTACCATATAAAATAGTATCAATTTGATTTAAGAAATCAATGAACCCCATATCAGGGTCCATAATGCACCAATCAACTTCTCCATTTTTTCCTTCAATAAAACCATCTAAAGTAACTGCTAAATCTAAAATTATTTTTCTCTGTTTTACGTTTTTTGTCATAGCTCTTCATCCTTTTATTATTTAGATTTTTGTTTCTTCTGCCCCGTTGAATAAGGATTACACAACGAATTTAGATAATCTTAGGATATTATAAGCATTTTTCATTTCAAATACAAAAGACGTTAGTAGAAATTCCTTAATATGCTGTTTAGTGCTTTCATTACTACGACTATCAACAAATAAAAACGAAGCAAGGTAATTATCGAGATATTTGTTAGCCACACCTTTAAAGCGGTCTATCCACTGTTTCAAACCATTCCCATCCACTGTTTTCCAATAAATTCAATCCTCTGATTATTTCGATCTCGTGTACCTGGATGCACCCATTTATTAGGTAAATGCCTTTTCCTTGACTCTTGCAGTTACGAATAGTAATTTTTATTTTACACTTGCTATTTATAAGTAAAAGCTTTTAAGGAGGAACTTTTAAATGTCAACAGTGACTACAAATTCACAAAATTTAATTGATATTATCAGAGAACGTCACTCTGTCCGCAAATATGAGCCTAATTTTAAAATTGCCCGTGAGGAAATTGAAGAAATTTTAAGCGAAGCCATCCTTGCTCCTTCTTCAAGCAATCTTCAGCCTTGGCGCTTTATGGTAATCGACAATCAAGAAACAAAAAAAGAACTTCGTTCGATTGCATACAATCAAGAACAAGTTGAAACTTGTTCTGCTGTTATTGCGGTTTTGGGAGACAAGGAAATGTATAAAAATGCCGATAAGGTATATCAAAGTAGCTATGAAGCGGGCTATATGGATGAATCTACAATGCAACAGCTCATTAACAATATAAATAATGTTTATCCTAATGCATCGGAAGAAGTCCGAAAGAATATTGCATCCTTTGATACAGGCTTAGTGTCTATGCTAATTATGCTATTGGCAAAAGCAAAAGGCTATGACACCGTTACAATGGGTGGCTTTGATAAGCAAAAGTTTATGGAAAAATTCAACGTATCTGACCGATACATGCCTATCGTATTAATTGCCATTGGAAAAGCAGCTGCCCCTGCGCATAAAACTACCCGCATTCCAGTTAAAGATATAATTGAATTCATCTAAACCTCGGGTAAATTTTACATGCACTTGGTCCCAATGAGGAAAAATAATTTGAAACAGAAAAAGGGGCATCTAGAAATCGAAGATCCGACTTCTAGAAGCCCCTTTTTTATTAAATGATACCCATAATGACCCAAATGACCAAAACCTGACTCTTGGTACATTCTTGCCCTTTTCAGATCTCTCCTATATAGGTATTGAGGACACACATTGGAATAAAGCCATATAGAAAACAATTTCCTTTCGACAATTTCAACCATTATCCCCCAAGAAATAAATCAGTTTTTGTCATATGAGATGAACACTTCTCTACTCCCATTTTTACACTGTAAATTTTTCAACAGCCTGGTTCAGTTCATCGACCAATTGGGAAAGTTGCTTAGCATGACCTGCTACTTCATTGGTGGTTACAGATTGTTCTTCCATAGCTGCAGCGATTTCTTCAGTTGAAGCCGTGGTCTGTTGGGAAACGACCGATATTTCTTCAATCATACCGACAACAATACTTTTTTGCTCTTGGATCGAATGGATCGTTTCCACCTCTTCTTTGACTGATTCGAGCATCTTTTCCAATGAAGCGGTCATCTGCTTGATAGAAGAAGTGACTGTTGACACAGCTTTCTTTTGATCGATACTAATTCGATTCGTTTCCTCCATGACTTCTACCAGTTGTTTTGTATCACTTCGTACACTATGAATAATAGCTTGAATATCGTTCGTTGCTTTTTTAGACTCATCCGCAAGCTTCCGAACTTCATTAGCAACAACGGCAAACCCTTTACCATGTTCTCCTGCTCTTGCCGCTTCTATAGAGGCATTTAATGAAAGCAGGTTGGTCTGCTCCGCCATTCCAGCGATGACCTTAGTCACTTCAGAGATCGATTTCGATTTTTCATTTAATTGGGCAATCCGCTCGGTTACCTTTTGAAAGGCACTCTCTAATTTTTGATAGGAATCTTCCAAGTTTTTCACTTGTTCATTTCCAATCTGCATTTCTTGTGAAGCCTCTCCAACCTCATGTTCAATGATTGTTGATTGTTTGGAAAGTTCCTCAATAGACCCACTTAAATCATGAACAGCCTTTGATCCTTTTTCTACTTCCATTGCCTGATTTCCAATGCCTTTCGCAATGTAATCCACCGATTTAGAAACTTCGGAAATAGCGGTACTATGTTCACTGGCAATGGTGGTTAATTCCTTCGTGGAATGATGAATAGATGAAACATTGTCCATCACTGTCATGATTAATCTTCTCATCTGAGCTAGCATCTTATTGTAACTTCTCGCTAACTCTTCGACTTCATCCTTCGAATTGACTTTGAATTCTGTCACCAAGTCCCCTTCTGCTGTTTTTTCAATCACTTTTTGGAAATGAGCAATAATCTTTCTCAGTTTTTCCGCGAGAATAATAGCACAAATCGCACCAATGGCAATGCCTAAAAGAAGGGACCAAATGCCTGTTTCGGTAAACTGATTCATCTTACTGGCAAAAATATTGTCAGGGGTAAAGGATAATACTTTCCAATGGACACCAGGTATTGTCACGATTTGACCTGTGTATTTCTCGCCATTCCATGACCAATTTTGTTTCATCGCTTTATCACTTTTATAAATATTAGTCACCCATTGGAAATCAGCATCAAACTGATTCTTATCTGTTAGTAAATCTGCTACCCCTTCAACAGCACCACTTTGTGCTGGGTTCATATTTTTCCCATCCGCACCTTCCATAAAGGAACTGACAATAATACCTGTCGCATCCAAAATCACAAGCTCGGCATTCGTCTTCTTCTCAATCTGCTCCCTGATGGCTCCAATTGCTGACAGATCAATGTCATAACCGAGTGCCCCGACCATTTTTCCATTGGTAAAAACCGGCGTTACAATGGATGTCATAATTTTTTTCGTTTGTTTGTCCTGATACACATCCATCCATTGCGTCTTTGGATCCTCGCTTAATTGTTTATACGTTCTCATATCGCGAACATCGACATCGTATTCCATATGTGGAGAAATATGAAGTTTTCCTGTAGTAAAATCCATATAATAAACAGCTATAAGATCTTTATTTTCCTCTTGAATACTTTTAATAGACGCTTCCATACGTTGAATAAAATTCGCATCTTGGACATCATTTGAGACGATTCTAGCAAAATAGTTAATAGATGTCTCATACTTCTCAAGTGAAAGCCGCACTTCTTCAGCCGCATGATGCGCATTCGTTTGGCTAGATTCCGCATGATCGTGTTTTAAGATCTTACTAATTGTAAAATGGTTAAAAATAACCGTTGCGCCACTGGATATTAGAATGGCTAAACAAATGAAAAAAATCCATTTCACCCGAATGGATAGACCTTTTCTTTGACGGTGTTGTTCCTGTTGTGTTTCCATCTTAACCTCTCTCCTAAATTGTTAATCCTATTACTTTATCGGATAAAAACAATGAGAGTATAGTATGAATGTATATATTAGACAAAAAAGGAATAATTTTTCATACTACCAAAAACAGCCCCAAATCCCTGTCTGTTTAACATATTTTCTTTCTAAAGAAGTCCTGTCTCTAGTGATGGAACCGGAATTAATCAATGAAACGATGGATGAATTCTATCTATTCCAAACGTTTGTTGAAAGAGTACCTGCGAAGATGGTCATTTAACTAATCGTTTGATGAAACACTTTAAAAACTTTGTGATACAAACATTTTTTCAAGCAAAGACAAAAAAATTTTGTCGTTTAATCAATCGATTAATTAGTCTCCCCTTTGGCAACTCTCCACTTCACAAAAATGACACATATTCTCCCTGTTTTTTGTGATTTATGTCACTTTAGGTAAGCGGAAAATTTTTTACTATATACTTGACCAACACAAAAGGGGGAAATGAAATGTTTCTTGCTTGGTTAATGACAATTAGTTTATTTCTAGCATGCATTTATACAACTATAGTGATTTTTGATAGATTGAAAGAAAGAGACGCATCTGATTTAGCCCAATTACAAGCCCAACTAGAAAAAATGGGCATTGATCATAAACGAATGAAAAAAGCTATGTAATAGGAGTAAGAATGAGGGGCGGCATCCCCATAATCCCAGCCCCTTTTTCTATAATTTTTTAATCTTTCATAACTGCATGTAGATTGACATGCTGCAAGGGATATCATGACATGTTTAAATCCACCACTCGGCGATCGATTTCCTTTCGTGTCAACAACAGCAGGTTCCTGCAACTCTTTATACCCGGGGTAGGTCTCAACGACCACCCCTTTTTCTTTTGCCTTTCTCCGTCTAATTATATTTTCGAGAAACTTTTTATGGTGCCGTCCTTCATGAAAGTTTCTAACATCACCGAACCAACCAAATAACCTCCCGTATGATCCTACAAAAAAATAATTGAAAACATTTCTCACTTAACATAAAATAATAATTGTTGAAAATGATTCTCATTATTAAACAGGAGGTTCCTCTACCTATGAAATGGGCAAAAGTATCTGGTATTCTATTATTCTCAAGTAGTTTATTATTCGGGTGTTCTCAATCCGAGCAAACCGCCTCCAAAGCCGAGAAAAAGGAAACAAGCCAAACAGCAACCGATTCCCTTAAAGGTGTAACGGATCAATACCGCGAATATGCCATTGGAGAGATGGAGGAATTTGTCAAAAAGACAGAGGCCTTTACCAATGCCGTAAAAAACGGCGACATTGAGCAAGCAAAAGCTCTATATGCACCTGCAAGAATGCATTATGAACGAGCTGAACCGATCGCTGAAGTATTTGGCGAACTTGATCCAAAAATTGATGCCCGTGATGGGGATGTTCCAGAAGCTGAATGGGGTGGCTATCACCGCATTGAAAAAGGATTATGGGAAGAAAATACCACAAAAGGCTACGAGTCCTATGCGGAGCAGCTAATGAAGGATGTCAATCTTCTTAGGGCTAAGGTAGAAACGGTAGAAGTAACGCCCGATTTATTGATTACTGGTGCCGTTGACTTGTTAAATGAAGTCTCCACCTCCAAGGTAACTGGAGAAGAAGACCGTTATTCCCATACCGATTTATACGATTTCGCAGCCAATGTCGAAGGAGCGGAAAAGATTTTTCAACTATTAAAACCAGAATTAAAAAAGAAAGATCAAGAACTTTCAAAGGAAATTCAATCACGCTTTGATGAAGTATATCGTCTATTAGATTCTCACAAACAAGGCGAAGGCTATAAACTTTACACCGATTTGTCCCAAGAAGAGGTAAAAGCGTTAAGCCAAGCTATTGATGCACTTGCAGAGCCACTTTCGCAATTAGGCAAAGTAACGGAGGCGGAATAAATGACTAAGACTGATCCACAGTTAGAAAAATCACCTACATCCTCCAGAACGTTTACCCGACGTGAGATGTTAAAAACAGCGGGGGTTGGCGGAATTGGTGTCCTAATTGGGGCTTCCGGCTTTGGCGGATTGCTTTCCATCACGGAAAACAAAGCGTCTGGTTCGAAACCGGATAACATTATCCCTTTCTATGGAAAACATCAAAGCGGTATTACAACCAAGCCGCAAGATCATATCTATTTTGCCGCACTAGATGTCACGGCAACAGACAAAACAGCTTTAATCCAGCTATTTAAGGACTGGACGAAAGCTGCTGCCTTAATGACAGAAGGAAAGCCGGTTGGTGAACTGTCTAGCAATGGCCTCCTACCGCCGAAAGATACCGGAGAGGCAGCCGGCCTTTCCCCTTCTCAATTAACGATTACCTTTGGTGTCGGTCCCAGCCTTTTCGTTAAAGATGGTGTGGACCGTTTTGGATTAAAAGGGAAACAGCCAAAAGAATTAGTTGATCTCCCTAAGTTTCCTTTGGATGCATTGCAAGAAGAGTGGTCAGGAGGAGACTTGTGTATCCAAGCCTGTGCGGATGATCCGCAAGTCGTCTTTCATGCCGTAAGAAACCTGATTCGGATTGCACGCGGCAAAGCCATTTTACGTTGGGCACAACCTGGATTTCAGCGAACCAAACAGGCCGATCCCAAGGAAAGAACTCCAAGAAACTTGTTTGGTTTTAAGGATGGAACAGTGAATCCCGATGTCAATAACGAAAAAGTGATGAATGAGCAAGTATGGGTCCAGCCTGGTGACGGCCCTAACTGGCTCGCAGGCGGCAGTTATCTTGTCGTCAGACGGATCCAGATGTTCATCGAAGTATGGGACCGAACCCATTTACAGGAGCAAGAAAATACATTCGGACGTTATCGTGACAACGGTGCCCCTTTAGGCCAAAAAAATGAATTCGATTCACCTGATTTTTCACAAAAAAACAAGAACGGCGAATATGTCATTCCTGCGGATTCTCATATGCGGGTCGCACATGGGGACGGAACACAACAAATACTGCGCAGAGGCTATTCTTACTCTAACGGGATGGATGGAAAAACGGGGAACTTCGATGCCGGGTTATTATTTATCTGCTTCCAACGTAAGCCAAGCAAACAGTTTATTCCGATTCAACAACGCCTAGCAAAAATGGATAAGTTGAATGAGTACATCTCTCACCGCGGCAGTGCCATTTTTGCCTGTCTTCCAGGCACAAAGCCAGGCGGATTTATCGGCGAGACATTATTCACCTAGTCAGGGGATGAAATGAACCATGATGAAAACGGGAAAAATTCTATTGTTGCTCTTCATGCTTCTTTTGCCAAACGCTGTCCCGAGTTTTGCAGCACAAAACCATGACGAACTATTTGTCTTGATTGGCGACAGTTTAATGAAGGCAAAAGCCGGAGATGTCGATACCTCAGCAAAAAATATGGAGCAATTTGCCCAGGAATGGGAATCCATAAAGAATACAAATAGTCAACACGCCAAAAAGGTAAACAAAGAGCTGAAAAATGTTCAATCACTTCTAGCCAATCCAAACACAGACAGCCAGGCAGTCACCAAAAGTCTATCATCGCTATCAACGGCGCTCGTTTTATATGATCAAGAACAAAATCCGGTGGACAAAAATGCAGCAAAAGAACAAGTCAAACAGCTGCTTCCACTCATTGACCGTTTAAAGGACTCGCTCGCTGATGGTGATCCCATGGTTTTAAAATCACGCTATCAAGCCATCATGAATCAATGGACAGCTTCGGAAAAAGCAGTTCATGATGAAAGTATAGTTGCTTATGGTCAAATCGAAAAATACATGGCCTTAATTCGAATCGCGATTACGCAAGAACCAGCAGACCTTCAAAAAGCCAAGCAAAGTGCTGACCAGCTGACCAAAGAAGTAAATAACTTCCTTTCCGGTAAATCAGCAACGGACGTGAACGAGAGCTATTCACTGACAGATGTAGCAACTTTATTGGACAATGCAAAAAAGGCGATCGCAAACAAGGAATATGAGAAAGCAAGCACGGATTTAAATGAAATCCTCACCATATGGCCAATGGTCGAGGGAGAAGTACAAACGAGAGACAGCAAACTTTACAATGATATAGAAACCAATATTCCGGCCAGCATCAGTCTCATAAATTCAAAAAACATCGATCAACAAAAAGCCGAGTCTATCGTTCAGGATCTATCCTCTCGACTCGCTCCGTTAACAGCTAAAACGAATTATACGTTTTGGGATGCTTCCCTCATTTTACTAAGGGAAGGATTAGAGGCCATGCTCATTGTCGGTACCTTAATTGCTTTTCTAAAGAAAATGGGGCATGCCAATAAACAAAAATGGATTTGGGGCGGAGTTGCAGCTGGAATTCTAGGGAGCGCAATCCTCGCCATCATTATCAATATGGCTTTTTCAAAAATCGTCGCCGCTTCGAGCCGGGAATATATTGAAGGACTTACAGGAGTGGCTGCTGTCATCATGATGCTAACGATTGGAGCATGGCTTCATAATAAGTCAAACATCGGAAATTGGAAAAAGTTTATTGAGCAGCAGATGCACCAAGCCATTGCAAAAGGAAGCCTTCTTTCATTTGCAGTCATTAGCTTCTTTTCCGTCTTCCGTGAAGGGGCAGAAACGATTATTTTTTACACAGGGATTACTCCCTACATCAGCTTGCAACAGCTCGCTCTAGGCATCGTCTTGGCCATTGGGATTCTAGCGGTTATCGGCTTTATAATCATTCATTACAGTGTAAAAATTCCGATTCGACTATTTTTTAAAGCCGCAGCCATTCTCATCTACCTATTGGCCTTTAAAATAATCGGTGTCAGCATCCATGCACTGCAAATATCCAATATCTTATCTACAAGCACTGTGCAATCTCTGCCATATATTGATTGGATAGGCATGTATCCAACTTGGGAAACCTTTCTAACACAGCTGTTGCTCATTGTCATCATTCTTTTCACCACTTGGTTCGTTAAAAAGTCGGCAGCGAAAAATGCCTAATGACAAGCAACTTCATACAACAACCGGCAGGACTTGATCCTGCCGCATTTTTTACATTTTAAAAAGTTATCATCTAATCTAATGGTTAATAAATCCCTCTATTTGCTTTGTTCACTTTCCCTATCTAGCACACCCCGGCAAAAAATTTGTCGTCTAATCAAACATTTGATTCATTCCTCTATATGTGTTGTGATAGATCCATTCCTTCCTACATCACGGGAAAATTTTGTCGTTTAATCAATCGTTTAATTAGTTCCTCTTCTGCGTTACGAAATATCCATTCTTCTAATATCACAAAATATTTTTTTCATCTAACTAATCGTTTGATTAGTCTAAGTGATAACTACCGCAAAATAAGTGATAGTTAACGCAAAAAAGGTGATAATTTAAGTAAAAAAAGCCTTTATTCTTCTAGCTTGTTCGACAATATAAAACATATAAACATTAAAAACATGAAAACAAGATATTAAATAAAACAACAACAAAACAGTTATAGTTATTGTTGTTGTTTTAATGATGATATTATTGTTTTCTATGATACACAACATGTAGATATGCGTAATGCAATGAATATATTTACATGTTCATTTGAGTACCAAAACTATGTAGGAGAACAGCAAAAGAATTACTTTGTTTCTAAAGAAACACTTATAAACAAATTAAAAAATACAACACATAAAGAGGAATTTGATCATTTACTTAAATTATTGCGGATGTTTAAAGCACCTAATGAAGATATAGTAAAAATAATGCTTAATTCTGAAAATGAATTGAAGATATAAGGAGAAATAATGAACAAAGAACAACTAATAAAAATGTTAGAGCCACATAAAGACGCACTAAGTACTGTAAAAAAATAGGATTAATATACAAAGAACATAACTTCCCTCCTTCTATAAATCTCATTTATCATTTTGGTTCTTGGAATATGGCTAATGGGATTATGTAATGGAACATATTATCCAAAATAACAAACGTTACGCAGTAGATTTGTATTGTGAAAGAGTGAAAATAATGAGGTAATGTTACTTATTGTATTTTAGAAAAAGTTATTAATTTACAATTTTTCTAATTTCCTTCTGCAAACTCGATCTCAAGTGAGGATTCGTCGGTAAACTCACTTGAGAACACAAACTTAAAAACCCCAATCACCGATGGGTTCGCCCGTAGGTGAATATATTAGCATTATATCTAGATATTTACTATGATCATTTTTAGGAAACTTAACTAATATAACATCTCTTTTTTCAGGAGTATTTGGCAAATCACTACGCCATAATGAAAATGATTTATCCTCTTCACTCAATAAAGGTGATGTTTTCCATCCATATACCTCAGCGTCGACTGCATATCCCGTTTATTTGTATTCTAATTTTCCGTTTCTCTCTTCTTCGGTTCTACTGAGTAATTGATATGCAATAAAATCATATTTTTCATGATCATGCCAAGATAGCATTTCTTCAACTTCTTTTTTTGCCTTTTCTTCCGCTTCTTTTAGTTCTTGTTTTGTTTCCTGTTCAATTCTAATCTCATCTTCTTTCGATAGAGTTGGAGTTTGATTACTACAAGCAACTAATAATAAAAAAGGCAACAAGAAAACGAAATTTTTCATGAGTAACCCCCTTTTTTCTTCTTTGTTATGGCTATAAAAAATTTCCCATATTTGAATATGGTACGGATTTATAGATTGATCATCACTTTAACGACTCTTGTTCACAGACGCCATACAGGGCATTTTTGCGCAAAAAAGCTATGCCCATTTTGGTTTACCTTTAAAGCGTCCTTGGCCCTTTTTAGCAAATTTTAGATGTCTCCTTCTTCTAATTTTTTATTTAAAAGTACGTAGTCCTCTTTATTAAACATTATTGCTACTTTATCTAATCTATCTCCTCCAGGATATAAGTATAATTGCTGCTCGAATCGTATTCCTAAAGGTGAAACAGTTTGATGGATTAGATTTAAGATTTTAAAGCATTCTAAATCTACTCCTTCTTTTAATTGATTTTTTACATAAATAATTACAAAATCTTCAATTTGTTCAAATCTAAGCCTTCGAGGGGAAATATTATTAGCTTTACACAGTCTTTCTAATAGATTTTTATAATGATTATTTTTCTCCAAAATAAATTACCTCTCCTTCCATTTTATGTGATTATATAATAAAAATGTAAAATATAGAAAATAGAGGGGATTTATGAAAAAATTTATTTTCACAATAATTTTTTATGCTTTTTTCACTTGTATTAGTTACTCCAGCATTTGCTAATGAGCAAGATAATCAAGAACTAGAAAGATTATCTCAAACAGGAAAAATTATTTATAAAGATGATGAAATTACAGTTATAAGTTTCGATAATGATTCCGAAATTTCTAATGCTATTTTCAATCACCCTAATAGTGTTGTAAATGAAAATGGAATAAGTAGTAGTGATAATATTATTATGCCTTTTTCATCAGTTACTGGCCCTGGAGGACGAGCAAGTATTGTAGCTGGTGATTCATGAAGAATTGTGTATTGGTCTGTAAAACCTGCCACTGCTTGGCCATATCATTTTTCAGGTCTTGTAAAGTTAAGATATTATTCTGGATTTAAGAGAGATGTGGTTGTTGGTGGTATGGGAGCTTTAGGATCAACTGTTAGTGGTGCCGTATCCATGAACAAAAATAATGGTGGAGTTGCGTATCTATCAGGTACAGCATATGCATTATCAGGTAGTAGATACCGAGTTTTACCAGGAGTTTCTACTACATTTAGACCAAATTAATCTATTAACAAAGAGCATTGATTTCAAAATCAGTGATCTTTTTGATTACGTACTTGTCTGTACGATTATATTATAGGGGACGTAGTCGCTGATAAAAATGGAATCTGATAAAAAGCTTAATATCTAGGCTCTGTTAAAGAATAATGTTGATTTTCTTCTTCAACTAACGGAAAGGTTAGTTAAATAAAAAACTCATTTAAAATAAAGTGTGTTAATATACAAATTAAACCATATTTAGGGGGTGTGATTATGTTTGTACATAAGATTGATGAGGAAGTATCTTTGAAGTTAATAGAATTAAAAGATGCGGAAAGGATTTTCGAATTAACAAATAATTCAAGAGAATATCTACGCGAATGGCTTCCTTGGCTTGATACTGTAACAAAAATTGAAGATACGAAAGATTATATAAAACTATCCTTAAAGGGTTTTGCTGAAAACAAGAGTTTGAATACAGTTATACTATTTAATGGAGAAATTGTTGGAGTTTCAGGTTATCACACGATAAATTGGTCACATAAATTTGCATACATTGGTTACTGGCTTGGTGAAAAATACCAAGGTAAAGGAATTATGACTAAAGTAGCTAAGGCTTTGACTGATTATGCTTTTAATGAATTAAAACTAAACCGAGTTGAAATTAGGGTTGCCGTGGAAAATAAGAAAAGTAGGGCTATTCCAGAAAGACTGGGGTTCGTAAACGAAGGACGTATTAGACAAGCAGAATGGTTGTATGACCATTATGTTGACCATATTGTTTATGGAATGTTAGCTGAAGATTGGAATAAAAAGTAGCTACTTCTTCTTTAACTAACAAGGGCGTTAGTTTAACAAGAGCAAGCATATGAAAAGACTGACATAATCAGTCGGCCTTTTTTTAATGTAAAAATCAACATTCAAATTTAACAGAGCTAATATCTAAAAAAAGGTGGAAGAAAAATTACAGACTATCTTCCACCTTAAAATTTATAGTTGCTTTTCTATCTGTCTTATTATATCCCGAGAAGAAGAATTAATTACTTAAGAATTAGAGAATTTAATAGTTTCCAAAGTAATTATCACATTTTTTTGATCTACATAGATGAAAATTAAAGATATTTTATTAATATTAGAGTGAAACCATCCGTCCTTTAAGTAAGGAAAAAAATCTACGTTTATAGAATCCTTAGTAGATTTTTAACACCCCACCTTTTTCTACTCGTTCTTACCGAAAATTCCCGCATGATCCCCGTACCTCCATTAAGGGGTTTTGGTGGTAAATTCTCTAGCCATATCCCTTTTTTCATTTTTTTATAAAAAAAATTTTCCACCCCCCTGTCCTTTTCGTCTCCCAAACCCTATATAGAGGGTGAAAGGAGGTGATGAATGATGGCACAATCCTTATTAGTTGGCACAAAGCTAAAAATGGTATTCCAAACTGGCATCGATGATGACGGCAAACCAATTTTACGAACTAAAACGTTTAGCAATGTTCGTAAAGAAGCAACAGCCGACCAATTATTCCAAGCAGCAAACGCACTTGCCGTTTTATGCAATGATCCGCTAAACACGTTGGAGCGTACAGACAGCTCCGAAATCATTGCTTAATGGAAGGAAGAAAGCAAAGGCCTGTCCCACCAACATTTAGGACAGGCCCCACAAAAGAATGGAGGTGAATTAAATGGCAAAAACATTGGAATTAGAATTCGGCACAGAGTTTGGGAAAACGGCCCGAATTTCGTTAGAAAACCCGAAAGAGCCGATTGATGAGGCTCAAGTCAAGCAATCCATGGAACAAATCATTGCATCTGATGTTTTCTTTACGGCTACCGGTAAATTAGCCGTAGCAAAAGGCGCACGCGTAATTGACCGCAATGTAGTCGAATATGAATTGGCAGAATAGGCAACTAGAGGCCGGCTTCACTAGTAAACCGGCCTCTCTCCAATAGCAATATAAACGAATGGCCCCAGAAAGGAGTGAATTCTCATGGATCAACTGATTCCACTCATCAGCGAGGTCGGATTTCCGATCGTGGTAACCCTCTTTCTACTCTATCGGATCGAAGCCAAGCTAGATTTAGTGGTCCAGTCGATACAGAGTCTGCCCGAGCGGATGAAAGTGTAATTGTCACCCAAAACGTCCTATTTCACAGGGCGTTTTTAATTGAGAATATAACTTTTTAGACAGCTCCCCATATTCCCACTTTCAAACTATGTATCAAGCCCAACAGTAGATATAGATTATTTTACCTAAGAAAATTATCCTGTTTTTTCTATTTTATTGTAAAAAAGATAGGAACATTTTAACACAAAAGAAAAATATTTCATTATAATTTTCTCGTATACAAATATAAAAGGGGAGAACTAAACAAATGAAGAAAGCTTTATTGGCGATTCTTACTTTATTACTAATCGGAGGTACCGGTTATTTTGTTTATAGTAAAGTAGGAAATTCAAAATCAACAACAACAAAAATTAAAGAAAAGGAAATCTCAAAAACGGAAACAACCGAAAATAGTAAGCAAGTTCAAAAAGAAAAAAAGAAAAAGGAATCAAACAATTGGAATGGTGAGTGGACTCGTGTCTCCGTAAGTGATCCTGGGACGTTAAAAATTAGCAATTTCAATGGAAAGACGTTTGACCTTGCTGTTGAAGTTTTAAGCGGTGCGAATACAGGTGGAATTGATGGAAAAGCAACTGTTACGGGAAAGACGGCTATTTTGGTTAACGATGAATTTAATTGTCGACTCGATTTAACATTGAATAAAGATTCTATCACAGTCAATGAAACAGAAGGTTGTTATGAAATTGGCGGAATAGGCACGCACTTTGGAGGAGAATACAAAAATCAATCAGCAGCAGCAAAGACTCCAAAAGCTACTTTATCTTCAGGAAGTATTATAGATGCTAATAGTGATAAAGATATCCAAAAGTTATTAGGTAATGACTACGATACATTGGTAGAAAATATGCAAATAATTGATTCTTATGAGCTTGAAGATACATTAGTTTTTGAAGGCGGAGTTCGTGGACTCTATACCTTAAAGGAAGGGATTATTGTAAAGGACCCATTTAACCATTACTATATTGGCAGTATTATAAATGATGGTGAAAAAGTAAAATTCTATACGAATGATATAACTTATAAAAATAAACTTCATCCAGTGGTAGATGAGTGGAGACAAGATTTCGCTGATTACCCAGTTGAATATATTTATAAAAAAATTGATTAGGTCATGTATTTATAAAAGGGGCTGTCTAAAAAGTCCATTTAAGAGAAAAATGAACCCAAATTAAAAACCCAAGAATGTTGATTTAACAGCATTCTTGGGTTTTATTTCGGCTGAAATACCACTTTCCGGACAGCCCCTTTTTCATTGAAAAAGGCTCTCCTTCGAATCCTTCCTTCTCTGCTCTAAAATTTTTATAATTTTGTAAAAATGATGAATCTTTCTTTCATTCATTACGTAATATGATGAAACTCCCTCTTTTGGGCAGGGCTACATAGGATCAGCATATCCCATGAAAGGAAGGAAAATGCATGACCGTATTGGAAGTAAAGCATTTAAAAAAGTCATTCGGTTCCATCGAAGCGGTTCGCGACATTAGTTTTTCGGTAAATGCAGGAGAAGTATTCACCATTATCGGTCCAAATGGGGCTGGAAAAACCACGACACTTGAAATGATTGAAGGCTTAGTTCCTCCCGATCAAGGAGAAATTCGTTTTCAGAACTTAACCTGGGACAAAGATGCCGTAGCCATTAAGAAAAAAATTGGTGTCCAGCCTCAATCGAGTGCAATGTTTGATTTATTAACCCCAAAAGAAAATTTGGACCTCTTTGCCACCTTCTATGATCAACCTAAATCGACAGAAGAAATTCTAGAACTTGTCAATCTCACCGAACACCGAAACAATCTCGTCAAACAATTATCAGGGGGGCAGCGTCAAAGACTGGCCATCGGGCTGGCGATGATTAGTAATCCCGAAATCCTCTTCCTCGATGAGCCAACAACTGGGCTAGATCCACAAGCACGTCGAAATATTTGGGACATCATCCTCCAGCTAAAGTCATTAGGCAAAACGATCATTTTAACTACACATTATATGGAAGAAGCCGAAAAATTGAGTGACCGCATCTGTATCGTCGATCAAGGGAACATTGTCACATTGGATTCCCCCTCTGCCCTTATCGAAAAACTGACAAAAGAAAGGGAAGTAAGGCTCTCTTTCCACGATGAAAAAACAACAGCAGAAGCCGAACATTTTTCAAAAAATCTTGACTCCGTCATCCGGACAGAGCGAGATGATACTACCTTAAAACTCTGGACGGTGAAACCAGAGGACACCCTACATGACTTATTTCAATTCACAAAAGAGAACGACTATCAAGTCGAACAAGTTTCCATTCGCGAAATGAGCCTTGAAGATGTCTTTATTGCTTACACAGGCAAAGAATGGAGGGATTAAGTTGAATAACTGGCAGCAGTTTAAAAAAATGTTCATGACCCAATTAAAATTAACCCTTCGGGAAAAACAAGCATGGTTTTGGGGAATCTTTTTCCCTGTCATCTTAATGGTCATCTTTATGGTGATATTTAGCGACAACTCCGATGATGAATTTAAAACGGAAGTAGCGATAGTAAAAGAACATCCAAATCCCACGTCTGACATGCTGTTCACGCAACTGAGTCAACTTCCAATCCTAGAAGTGAAATCTGACAAACCTGTCAGTAGAAAACAAGCAGAAAAATGGGTGAAAAACAAAACAGTCGATGCAGCGATCGTGTTTCCTGAAACCGAAGGCGGAGGCCAATTTGTCATTTTGGTTAATAAAGAAGAAGAACAAGGAGTGACAACTCAGGTCATCTCAAGTGTTCTCGATAAATTTGTACAACAGGCAAACTTAACTGCCGTAGGGGCAACGCCTTCCTTTGATGTCCAATTTGAATCCATTTCATCCGGAAATGCAGACTTAAGCTATACGGACTTCCTATTAACCGGAATGATTGCTTTATCCATTGCTCAAGGCGGAATGTTTGGCATGGTGGATTTAGTAGAAATGAGAAGAAAAGGATTAATCAAAAGACTGAGGATGACGCCTGCGAATATGGGCATTTTCGGGCTAAGTGATATGATCATGAGATTGTTATTCAGCATTGTTCAAATCCTTCTCTTATCACTCATCGGCGTATTTATATTTGGAGCCAATTTGTACATTAACTACCTCAGTCTGGCCATCGTCTTTTTATTTGGCGCCCTGTCCTTTAATGCACTGGGATACTTTATTTCTTCGATCAGTACGACGCAAAATGCCTATATGGGGATCGCCAACATTTTCAGCTTTCTCATGATGTTCTTAAGCGGGATCTTCTTTCCAATTGAAACAATGCCTGAATGGCTTGTACCTGTATCCAAAGTCCTTCCACTCACCTATTTTGCTGAAGGCCTGAGAGACAGCATGGTGTATGAAACAGGAGTCATGTCCAGTACACTTTGGTTTGGGATTGGGATTTTAGTCATATGGGGCGCTCTATCCTTTCTTGCTGGTTCCCTCCTGTATAAAAGAAAATCCATTGTCGCAACAAGATAATCACGAAAAAGGCTGGTTCCACTCGGGACCAGTCTATTTTTTCAAACTTATTTTCTTCTATCTATTTAATCTACCATTTTGATCATCTACCAATTTTTCCAATAGGTAAAATTTCCTAGAAATAAAGTCAGATTTTTCTAACATTTAAGATTTTATACCCATTTACTTCCTAGCCATTTAGAAGGAAAATAAAATCAGATTATTCGGATAACGAATAATCTAATCTATGAAAAGGGGGAAAAAGAGTGAAACAAAATAGTAGATTGAAAGTATTTTCCAGCATTACAGCCTCTACCTTAGTGGCTGCGTCCTTATTTGCCGGCACTTTTGCAGGAACGGCTACACCTGTATCAGCCAACCAAGGAAACATGGCTGAATCAGCACCCATCGACTTAAATATTGTGGATCAAGACAGACTAGCAAAAGCTTTACAGAAAAGAGGAGTTATCTCAAAGAATGCTAGTAAAAAAGAGATCCAGAAAGCTGTAAGCACTTACATAAGAAAAAAAGAAAGCAAAAAGCCTGGTAAAAAGCATTTAACCGATGAACAGAAGAAGTTTGATAAGAAAACAAAAGATTTCATCACCAAGCAAAAGGACAAGCTAGCCAAACAGCTTCAAAAAGGACATGGAAACTATAAAAAAGGCAAACCTAATGGACCCGTCAAAGTAAATCCTGCGAAACAAGCAAACTATAACGGTCCCGTACGCACAGATAAAGTGCTAGTTTTATTGGTTGAGACGGAAGATTTCAAACATAACCAAGTTGTGCAAGAAGAAGGTTATATGTACTCTGATGACTTCAGCAAACAGCATTACGAAAATTTACTGTTCGGTGATCAAGAATTCACTCTTTTCAATGGAGAAAAAATTAAGACCTTTAAGCAATTTTATGAAGAACAATCTGGTGGAAGCTATACCGTGGACGGTACGGTTTCTGAATGGCTGACCATTCCAGGCAGCCTGAAAGACTACGGTGATGACCATCCAGACGGTGGTCACGACAACCTAGATCCACTTGGGCCACGTGACCTTGTAAAACGCGCCCTTGATGCGGCAGTAGTTTCAGGCATCGACCTTTCCAAATTCGATGAGTTTGACCTATACGACCTTGATGGAGACGGTAACCAATACGAGCCAGATGGACTAGTTGATCACTTAATGATTATCCATGCAGGTACTGGTCAAGAAGCTGGCGGCGGATCCCTAGGAGACAATGCGATCTGGTCACACCGCTGGGTATTAAATGGCGTGTATGCGGTTCCTGGATCAACGGCTAAAGTAGATTACTGGGGCGGCAAAATGGGAGCCTTTGATTACACCATCCAGCCAGAAGATGGCGCAGTGGGCGTTTTCGCACACGAATTTGGACATGACTTAGGACTTCCTGATGAATACGATACCATTTACAGTGGACATGGTGAGCCTATTGGATCCTGGTCCGTCATGAGTGGTGGTAGCTGGAACGGTAAAATTGCCGGAACGGAACCAACGAGCTTTTCTCCGCAAAACAAGGAATATTTCCAAAAAATCATGGGCGGCAACTGGGCAAACATTACCGAAATCAATTATGAAGACATCGATAAAAATGGGGTCGCAACGGTCATTGACCAAAGCGTCACAAAATCGAAAAACCCAGGCATTGTGAAAGTGAACCTTCCTGGTAAAGAAGTAAAAGGCATTCAAACAGACTTTGGCAACCAATATTACTATAGCCAAAAAGGGGACGACCTTCATACAGCCCTCGTCACTCCAGAGTTTGATTTGACCAATGCAACTAATGCGAAGTTTACGTATAAAGCAAACTTTGAAGTGGAGTACGATTATGACTTTGTCTATGTCAATGCGATCATCGATGGACAAGAAACGTTAATCGATACGATTGGTGACGAAAACACAGCTGGCGGAATGGAAACAACTAACGGAAAATGGATGGACAAAGAATATGATTTAAGTGCTTTTGCAGGGAAAAAAGTGAAGCTAGCCTTTGACTATGTAACAGATGGCGGTTTAGCCCCTGAAGGCTTTGCAATGGATGAATTAAAATTAATCGTCGATGGTAATGAAGTATTTGCAGATGGCGCAGAAGGAACTCCAGCAGTTACACTTGATGGATTCATTCAAACGAATGGAACATTCCTAAAAGACCACTACTATTACCTTGAGTGGAGAAACTATGCTGGTTCTGACAAGGCACTAGCATTCTCCCGCGGCGTAAAATATAATACGGGATTAGTCGTTTGGTATGCAGATGATTCCTACACAGATAACTGGGTTGGTGTACATCCTGGCGAAGGCTTCCTTGGGGTAGTGGATTCTCACCCTGAAGCGATTGTCGGAAAACTAAATGGCTCTGACTCCATCAATCAAAGTACTCGTTACCAAATCTCGGATGCTGCCTTTACTTTAGACAAGGCACCGGCTTGGACGATCGATTCTCCAACCCGCGGCATCTATGAATATCCAGGACTACAAGGAGAAACCCTTTTTGATGATTCCAAATCCTATATGAACTCGCTCATTCCTGATGCCGGACGCAAGGTTCCTAAATTAGGTCTTAAATTCCGAGTCATTGGAGAAGCCAAAGACAACTCTGCTGGTGCAGTTTGGATCTACAAATAAAACATTGTAAAGACATCGGGATTTATCACCCGGTGTCTTTTCTGTTTCCCTCACTGTAAGCCCCTATCCCAATCCCTCCCCTAGCCCACCAAAACATAGGTATGATATACCACGAAAAATGGAAGGATGTAACCGAGCACATGAACACAAATATATAATTAGCTCCGTTTTTCATGGACGAGCAACGGAATTTGTAAAAAGGAGTAGAAACCATGACCGATTTTTCTAATGACATTCATATTGGTGAATTAATAGCCGTTTCAAAAGTGTTTCAGATCAATACATATCGAATGTTAACATTACTAGAAAATGGTTCCATTGAAGTATTCGAAAATAAAGAAGCATTTATCAAGAAATATGGAGATAAAGAATCCTATGGTGATTTAGAATGGTGTGAATTAAATAATGGAAAAATTTTCACGATGCTTAAATAGGAAGGAACAAGAAAACAGGAAAAGGCCATCCAGAAGTCAAACAGTTGACTTTCTGGACAGCCCTAATCCATCAAGCGAATGCGGACTTTTTTTCATGCAAAGCTTCCTATGTCTAGAACAATTTCGCCAATAAGCTTAATAGAATTCCGACAACACCGAAATCAGAGTCACCGAATGTTGTGCCTTCAAATCCTAGTGAACCGAGAACAGGAAGTAATAGAGCCGGTAGGAAAGAGATTAATAGACCGTTCGCAAAGGAACCAATCATCGCCCCACGTCTTCCTCCTGTCGCATTCCCAAAGACACCTGCAGCTGCTCCTGTAAAGAAATGCGGAATTAATCCAGGAACAATGACTTTTAAGCCAAAGACAGGAAGTAAAAACATCGAAAGAAGACCTGCAAGAAAGCTAAATAAGAAACCAATAATAACGGCGTTCGGTGCAAATGGGAACACCGCTGGACAATCCAAAGCTGGTTTGGCATCTTTCACAACTTTATCCGCAATCCCTTTAAAAGCGGGAACAATCTCAGCAATGAGCATGCGTACGCCAGCAAGAACCACATACACCCCAGCCGCAAACGTGATCGCTTGCATGAGAGAAAAGACTAAGAAATTCACTCCGCCACTTAACTCTGATTCGACGAAATCCTTTCCAGCCGCCGGAGCGACAATTAAGAATAAGATGGCCATCGTTAACGACATCGCTACCGATGTATCCCGGAGAAACCCAAGTGATTTCGGAACCTTAATATCTTCTGTCGTTTTCGATTTATCACCGAGATACTTCCCAATAAGCCCAGATGTAAAATAACCAAAAGATCCAAAGTGACCGACAGCAATACTATCATTACCAGTAATTTGGCGTACAAATGGTTGCAGCATAGCTGGCATGAAAACCATTAATAATCCTAGAATGATTGAACCAATGATAATTAATGGAATACCCGTCACTCCACCTGTCGCAAAAACAGCAGAAATTAAACAAGCCATAAATAACGTATGATGTCCGGTTAAGAAAATATATTTAAATGGCGTAAAACGGGCAATGACAATGTTCATGACCATCCCAAAAAGCATAATCATCGCGGTTTCTCTACCAAATGTTTGCTGTGCGATGGCAACAATCGCTTCATTGTTCGGGATAATTCCTTGAATATGGAAAGCCTTTTCAAACATCTTTCCAAAAATGTCGAGAGACCCTATTAAAATGGAAGCCCCTCCTCCTAAAATAAGAAATCCCATAATCGTTTTTAATGTACCGGAAATCACATCGGCAATCCCTTTTTTCTGAAGAATGAGACCAAATAGGGCAAATAATCCGACAAGAATAGCCGGGGTGCCTAATATATCATTCATAATAAAATCCAACATACCTTTCCCTCCTTTTAAGGTTACTTTGTCAACTCTATCTTTGATCTAGTAATCTATCGATTTTCCAGTTATACTAAAAATGGACGAATTTTTCATGGCTGACTCAAAAGGGCGCTGCTCCCTCCTTATCTGCCAGGGATGAGGAAGGGAGATTGGCCGCTAGTTTGTAGAGTCAGCTTTTTTTAACAACCTTACAAGATGTGCTTCTCAAGGGCGCTCTTTAATTCATTTTGATCTAAAATATTTGTAAGGCCGACAACTGTACGTGTGCCATCATCTAATACAGCAATTAAGTCCTTGGAACCAAGATATAAATCTGCCTTTTCAGTCTTAGCTGTCGTTAAATCTGTATGTGATACTTCTGCTTCGACACCTAATTGACCTAAAACATTTTTTACATTCATCTCGACAATAAAGCTGCTTCCTAATCCATTTCCACAAACAACAAGAATTTTTTTCATTGATGTTTCCTCCTTATTCTTTCGAAAATTGGTTAATGATTTCTTCCACTTCACCTGCGGTTTGCGCAGTTTTTAATTTTTCAAGGGTGGTTCCATCTGATAACATGTTCGATAGCTGTGATAAAGCCTTTAAATGGGTCTCATTGTCAACGGCAGCGAGAACAAAGAATAGATGAACTTGGTGGTCCGGTTTGTCAGAGAAAGAGCAGCTTTCCTTCAACCGAAGAAAACTCATACCCAGCTTATTTACTCCTGCATCTGGCCGGGCATGTGGCAAGGCAATTCCTGGCGCAATGACAATATATGGCCCCATTTCCTTTACATTTTCAATCATGGCCTCCACATAACTTGTTTGAATCGATTGATCCGCGACCAGTGGTTTCGCCGCCATCTGGATCGCTTCCTCCCAGCTCTCCGTCTTGTCGGCAAATTGAATTTTATCGATGGTTAGCAATTCATTTAACATCGGTTTATACTTCACCTCCATTTTCTCTTTTTTGATTTGGTAAAAACTCTTTAATTCCTGATAAAGCTTTTCTTCCTGATGAATATCGGCATATTTTCGAATAATAGAAAGGAGTGCTTCGATATCAGAACCTTCTCCATCAGAAGTAGACTGAATTTGTTTTAGAAGTAAGGTTTTTTCTGCATGATTCAAGATGGGATGAACGACATAAACGGGTCGACCTTTTTCCTCAAGCGGCGTAGTGGAAATCACGAAATCCATTCCCGCTAAGTTAACCTTTTCATACTCTCGAACCGTCAGCACTTGAACGACATCCACGGTTGGAAGCAAGTCTTCAATTTGCTTTTGTAAGATACGGGATGTCCCGATCCCACTTGCACAAACCACCATGGCTTTTTTTCTTTTGGCTACCTTTACGCCCTCTTTATCCAACCATCCGCCAAAATGCATTGCGATATAAGCAATTTCATCGTCTGAAACAGGTTTCCCAAGCACATATTCAAAATGGTGGACCACCTTTTTCGTTAGAACAAATAAGTCATGATACGTATGCTTTAATGATTCGGATAAAGGATGGTCATACTCAATCCCATATTTAATCCGGAAAAAGGCGGGTTTTAAATGAATATATAAGTTTCGTTCCAGTTCCTGACGATTTTGAAAAAAGACACAAGCCAGTTTTTGAAAATCATCGACCATCAACTTAATCATCTGTTTTAAATGAACGAGTTGTTGATTTTCCACTTCGCTCAGACGGTAATCACTAATTTTCGCTCCTAGAAGATAAGTGGTTAAGTAAAAAACCTCATCTTCCGGCACCGAAACTCGGAATGCGCTTTCAACTTTTTGACAAATAAAATGGGCGGCCTGATATTCCGTTGTTTCCTGAATGACTTCCTTTTCAACCGGGTCCATTTGAATGTATTTCCCTTGAGTAAACCGCTTGATCAATAGAAATAAATGAGCACTTAAAGCCTGGATGACCTCATCTGTATAATGAATACCCGTAAAGCGCTCACATTCATTGATAATTTCATAGATTCGCTCAAGGTCTGACTGCTGAAGCAAATCCAAAGGCAATGGGTCTTTTGAATGAACCGTCATTTGAATTTCCGATAATAATTCATTCCAGTTGCGATTCGTCATCACTTGAGACAAAAAGTAGAGCAACAATTTTCTTTTGTCCTGTTCTTGTCCTTCGATATAATAGCCTGAACTTCTTTGAAATTTCAGCTGCACATGAAAGGGAATCAACTGTGCTTTCAATTGTTTCATGTCCGAAAGCAAGGTACTTCGGCTCACATTTAATTGTTCCAATAAATCTTGAAGAAAGATTTTATTCTCCCGGGTGAGTATCAAAATCGCCGCCCAGGCCATTCTTTCCCTTGGAGAAAATTCATAACTCTTTTTCTTATCAAAGGAAGCTAGTTTTTCTTTAACTCGCTTCTTCCCTTCTTCACTTAAATAAAAACCGGCCGATCTGACATAACTCAGCAATTCTATATCCTGATCCTTCAGCCAACCATTAATTTTTTCAACGTCATAATAAACAGTACGTTTAGAAATTTTCAGTTCTTCCATAATCTCGCTTGGA
The DNA here is from genome assembly GCF_010614825.1 of Neobacillus sedimentimangrovi. Classification (NCBI taxonomy): domain Bacteria; kingdom Bacillati; phylum Bacillota; class Bacilli; order Caryophanales; family Bacillaceae; genus Neobacillus; species Neobacillus sedimentimangrovi. Next base: position 120,842 of record NZ_JAAFZF010000002.1, on the reverse strand, counting down.
GAGACATAGGCTGATGCATAAACCACTTTATTCAAAATGGCCATACATCGTTGGTCTAATACCATAAGCGTGCTCCCTTCCTCCCGTATGTCTAACAGGGCCCTTCTATACGATGAAGAAAGTGTAAACTTTTTTGCAATGATTGGACTGTTATGTCCATTTTTGTCTATCTACTATAAATATACTACTTATATCGCTAAATAAAAGTCCAATTGTTGTGTGTGGAAGTTTGCAAGAATTGGACTCTTATTCTCTATGACTTTTTCTCGTGTATAAAGAGTTTTTAGACCCTATCCGATCTTATTTCTTATTTTCCTACAAATTTTCCCAATAAGTATTACCAAATTCCCTGTAAGGGTTTCCAAAATTTGTGATAATATGAGGGTGTATCGATACATTCTAATAGAAACTGAGGTTTGCTTTCCGTTGCCGCGGCCGAAAGTTGAATACTAGTAAAATCGTATGGTTAGGAGATCATGAAACTTCTTTGTTCTTACATGAAAACCATACATAAATAAAGACCCAAAAACGAGGGAAACAGGAGGAAGAAGAAATGAAAAAGATCTCAAAACTACTAGCCAGTGCGGCCGTAGCTGTCAGTATATTTAGCTATTCTATTGGCACCGCCGATGCAGCTTCACAAGCAAAAACTTTAACTCTCCCAAGTAGTTACGGAACATTAACATCCAATGCTTGGAGATCCGGTCTTACTTCAAGTGGAAATACTTATCAATTTGAATATCAAACATCGGCTGTCTACTCAGGTAGTAAAACGGTAGAGTGGATCAAAACGAGCTGGGAAACTTGTGCTTCATTACGAAATAGCGCCTCCATGTCCATTGGTGTTTCTGGCGACGGAGTATCTGCTAGTGCCAGCAGCTCTTGGCAAAATATATGCGCAAGCGCTTATTGGCAAAATTCCAATGGAAGTAAAGGAGCCTACTCTAATCGGAGAAATGCGGTAATTAAGCCTAAATCTGATTACAGAAGCGGCACCGTTTCCATCCAAAACGAAGCAAAGGTTAAATTAAAAGGAGATGCTAGATCCTGGGCCATCAACGCATCGGTCTAATTCTATTCAAATGACAATTTCACAGGGGCGGTTCTTGTGCTTCCAGCTAGAAGAACCGTCCCTTGGTATTTGGGGGAACAATCATGAAAAAACAATTAGCCATCATTTTGGGAATGATTCTAACATTATTCGGTTGTAGTCGGGATTCGAGTGGAACGGAGGAGATCTTAGGCTGTTCGAAAGAAAACTGTATTCTTGTATACGATGGGGTGGAATACATCACCTATGACACAACGTCCAAGCAGCGGACAGGAAAAATCAGCGCAAAAGAAAATGATTTTCAATACAGGCTGAGTAAATACGATCAATACATTTCCTATGGGAACTCCGTCAGTTCAGAATTTAAGATTATGAAAAGAGTCAACGAACGACTAGAAACGATATATGTCCATCCTAGTAAAACCGAAGCCATCTTTCCCTTTGCTTATGTCAAAGATGAACCTATTTTCGCAGTGATGGATTACAATGGCAATGAGCAAAGATTCGTAGGACTCTTTCATTTAAAAAAGAATCAACTAGAACAGCTTCCAACGAAACAAAATGAAAAAACAAAAAAAATCTTTGGCATTGGTATTTCTGCCAATGATCAAATTTACACCTTATTACATGAAGATGGTGTCCAAAATTTATACAAAACAAACATCAACCTGTCGAAATTTGAACTCATTGCCAAGGATGTAACTCAAAATCTCAGCACCCTCTATGGAGACGTATGCTACATGAAAGATCAAACCTTGTATTGTGGCAAACAAGTCTTAACCAAACTTCAACCTAAGACCGTATTAGCATGGGTCGTCGGGGATCAATATATTCTAGAAGTCGATGACATAGGAAATTACGAAGTCTGGGCCGTCAAAGACAAACAACTTCTCTTATCAGGAAACAAGTTTATCGGTTTTGACGAAAAGTCATCCGAAGTACGAATCTACAGCGAAGGAAAAATGGAAAAGTTAGGGGACTAAAAACATGAGTGTCGCATTAAAACTAGAAAACATAAACAAACATTACACCCATCAGGTGCTGTCAGATGTGAATTACACTTTTAGCCAAACAGGTTTATATGCTATCTATGGCATTAGTGGCAGTGGAAAATCAACCTTATTAAACCTGATCGCCGGTTTTGAAACACCAGATAGCGGCCGGATCCACGCCTCCTATCATGGATTAGAATATGTAATGCAAGAACATATGCTTTTAACAAACATTACAGTGAGAGAAAATCTATATCTGAAACTCAATCTTACCGACAAAAAGGTAAGTGAATATGATTCACTCATTCTCGACACATGCAAAAAGCTGAGCATCGAGCAGCTCATCGATAAAAAAGTATCCGTCCTATCCGGAGGAGAAAAGCAGCGGGTGTCACTAGCGCGAGCCTTACTAAACGTCCCTGATGTCATCCTGTTAGACGAGCCGACAGCAAGTATTGACCATGATTTAAAGAGCGATTTATTGAAATTATTGCTACAGCTCTCTAAAGAAAAGCTGATCATTGTGACCACACATGATCCATTAGTGAAAGAATATGCCGACATCACGTTATACCTAGAAAGAGGTCATTTGCATGAATAAAAACTTAGTTGTGAAGATCCTGCGGAAGAAAACACACCGCTACCTTACCATTTCGGTCATCATCCTAGTGGTGTCCCTAACGATGATCAACCTAATGTTCTCTTACTTGGCCAATCAATACTACATGATCAACAGAGATTATTTGACGAACAATAATGTCAAAGTCATTCATGTAGATGGAAAAGCCGAACAAGGCAATTCCACACAAATTGAGCTTCAGGATGTACAGAGCATTAATACCCTCTTGGAAAAAAAGGGACTAGACAATAAGGCAAAAGCCTATCCTATTTATATTTTACCAACGGTCTTTGACCACTCTTTAGAAACTGGCATTTCACTGATGGGCCTAAGTGAAGAACTAGCCTTTCTAGTGAGTGAAAACTGTACATTAAAAGACAACCATATTTGTCTACCAAAAGCAGATGTGAAAGAAATTCAAATCAAAATCCCTGTAATTGAAGAAAAAGACGGAGGTTTTTCATCTAATGAAACAACGGATGTCACATTGACAGCCGAACAAGGGGCGACCAATGAAAATGCGATCCTAATCCATTCCATCCCGAATAACTACCAGGCCTATATCAATGAAAATGAAGCACATCAATTCTTGAAAACGATGTTCCAAAACTCACCAAACAGTTTCGAATACATAGAGCAATCGCATTTAGATAAAGTGATAGTGTATGTAAAGGACATCAAAGATGTCGATACCATTGGGGAACTATTAAAAAACCATGACTATTTCACCAGCTATACTTTTAATAGCTTTGAAAATTTTTCAGCTAATATCAGTTCAGCCCAGCTAATCCTGATCATTCTAGGAATCGTTTTTCTCATCATTTCCATTATCACAGCCGTTTTACTGATGGTGAATTTTATGAGAATCCAAAGAAAAGAAATGGCCATTCTAAAATTGATAGGATACGAAACAACGTCTATTTCTAGCATTTACACCCGATTACTGACCAAAATTCTCGGTAGGATCTTCCTTATCACTGTCCTACTCTATTTGATTAGCTATCTCTTCAAATGGATTCCGATCAGTTTTTCCTATTTCTTGATCATCATCGGTATCGATCTCCTCATCCTGCTAATTACCCTAGCCTTCGTCTACTTATTAGGCGTAAAGAAGATGAGCTCATTGCCGATGATCGAACTACTTAAAAAAGGGAAAGAATTTGAATAACAGCGAACAGGCGGACTTTGTCCGCTTTTTTTATTCTCCTTTCCTTCTTTCAACCATCTAATTCCCTCCTTCTCTTTTTCTACCAAATCTACTCGAAATGAAAAAAATCGGCGTTAAATTTGAATTTCGAATGGAAAATTCGTGAGTTTGAGAGCGTTTTTCACTTCAAAAATGAAATGGTGCAATTCGATAGAAACAGTTTAATCCGGTATGGTGGAGATACCCGGGAATTCACTGGCTAAGCGCGCTTTCCTGAAAGGACCTAACACTTGGAAAGCTTTGAAAAAATCGTCGAACAATACGAGCCGATGATCCATAAGATTATCCACTCCCTCCACCTATACAACAAGGATGAATTTTATCAACTCGCCCTGATTGCCCTTTGGGAGGCGAGCCAGCGCTTTGAAGCGGAAAAAGGAAGTTTTAGTAGTTATGCCTATTCGTTTATGAAAGGTAGATTACTAGATGAATTGAGAAAACAAGCAAAAGAAAGCGACCATCATTTCTGCCCAAAAGAGGAATTTTGGGAGGTGGCTTCTGATTCTTCTCATCCATTCATCGGAAAAGAACTTCTCATTGACAGTAGCCAGATTCTATCCCTAAACCAAAGAAAATGGCTATACTACCACATGCAGTACGGATTGACCTTGAAAGAAATAGCAGAAAAAGAAAATGTCTCGGTTTCTGCCGTCAAACGGTGGCGGTCAAGAGCCATAGTGAAATTAAAGAAATGGATAAGCGAATCATAGATTTTTCAACAACAAACAATGTGGGTATTTTTTACTATTACTTTTGACACAAAATGTTACGAATTTTTCAACAAATTAGTGCCAATTTTGTAATTTTTTGTGTTAAAATTTTTGATAGAAGTTATGACAATATAATGATAACAGTGACAATCCCCCTTTCCACTCTGACACCCCAGACAACATCACTGTTTTTCCATATCTCATCTGACTATTTTTCATCTATAGAAATGGCTTGAGCAAAAAATCCCCTGTCCTCTTTATAAGAGGCAAGATTTTTATATACAATGTAAGCGTTTTACACTAAGGGAGGTGAGGAAAATGTGAGGCATCTTGTTTGGAACAAACAATGAGTAAGTGGTCAGAACAAGACGGCACTCTTAGCATTGGGTAAGATAGCATCTAAATTTTGATAGTATATCTTTTTTCCACCATTATTCAAACTAGACCATAAGGAGAGGTTTCCATTGAATATCGAAAAAAATTATATTATCAATGAAAATTTTATGTATATGACAGGTTACCATGACCGATTCGGCAAGCTTTGTTCCCTTGTACGGGAGAACAATCGAACGTTTATGGTGGATCAGTCCCCACTGGAAATTTTATCAGACAGTATCAGAAGTATTGGCTTTAATTTAAAAGGAGCGATAGAATCGGCTAAATGGCATCTTGGCAATATTCCGATGTGCCCATTCATCGTTAATCCGATATGCAAAATTTGTGTGTTTCCAACTAAATCAGCGAACAACCCAGAAACCATTTGGTTTAACCCCGATCACATCAAAAGAACGAAAGGAAACTTAAACCACACCATCGTCACATTTAGTAACGGATTTGATCTCAAAGTTCCATGTCGGCTTTCTTCCTTTAACACAAAACTACAAAATGCCGAGCAACTAATCAAAATGATCCTGGGAAAAACGCCATCCCATTAAACCATGTGTATCCATATAACCGCAACAAGGAAGGACATCATACATAAGAAATTCAAAGGGTTTCCCCAATAAAAGGAACTCTTGATTCGTAGTAGCAAGCGACCGAAAATCTATTGCTGCTATTCTATAACAAAATCACCATACCATTGGGGCGGTTTCACGACTTCCTCTTTTCTTCCTATAGCGCTGACAAACCAATTCGCCCCCATGGTCACCCAATTTGGTAAAATCCATAGACTCGTCCCCCTTGATCATTTATCAAATAAACACTATAGGGCTTTTTTGTATCCAGTTCTTTTAAACACTTCTTCATTTCTTCGTGATCTGTCGCTTCCCTTCCTAACGATTCCAGCCAAATTCTTGGATAGGAAGGTACAGGTAATTTCAGTTCATGTCCCTGTTCCGTGTATAGGAAGCAGAATTGATTTTTCATTTGATAGAATTCTAGCGTGATATTCTTTAACACCTCCCTATGGTCTATTACCATGCTGTGTTTTAGCCGCTGACTGATTAAGTAGTCCAAAATGGTCACCAACACCATTCCATTCACCCTTCCAGCTCGTCTTACTACACTATATGAACAGAAAGGGGAAAGATTCCAAATGCAGAAAGATTACTAGTTTCCCAATCGGGGGAAAAGGCAAAACGGGAATGTTAATGTTTATAAAAAAAATGAGAAATCTCCATTTGAATGGTTTCCTCTCAACTTGCCTCGGTATAGTGGAATGGCACTTACATCTACTTTTTAAATAACTTAACGAAAAAGAAGACTACACCAATAATGAAGGCTAATATCAATATTGGTATGAATATATTTAATGACATATCATTCCTCCAACATAGAGTTTCTAACTCTATTTTACACGAAATTGTAAAATAATTGGATAAAATTATATATTATGGAAAAATTATGATGGTTCAATCCTAATACTCGTAAACTTTGATAGATAGCAGTCAGTTTAAATAGAAATGCCGGATATACATCAAAAGCCGAGAAAGCTCTCCTTTCTCGGCTTAATCTATTCCCTATTCCAACCAGTAGCACCCCTATAGGTCATGAATAACGATGTAGCTGGCTTTAATAGGGCCATGTACGCCTACAACTAGGTTTAATTCGATGTCGGCAGAGTTACTTGGGCCGGTGATGAAATTGATGCAGGAGGCAACGCGACCTGTCTGTTGGTGGATTTCCCGCATTTTCACGGCTGCCTGGGTGAAGCGCGGAACCAAAGTGCTTTTTGGAATGAGCATAATAGACGTAGCCGGCAGGAAGTTGATGGTCCGACCGTGGTCTTTGTCAGAAAAGAGAACGACCGTGGCTGACTCAGCTAAGGTGATTTCACTGATGGTGATGCCGACATTGGCCTGTTCCGCACGGCGTACATTTTCATCTCCTAATGTATAATCCCATTCGAACACATCCATATCACGGGAAGGCCATTCCTTCTTTAGTAAAGAATCGAGCCCCCACTCAGCGAAACGCTCGTCTTTACTAATGACCACTGGGCCTCCGCCGTATCCTTCAACCACTTCATTTAAAACAGCCGGCAATCCTTTCAGATCGGTCTCATACAAGTTCGTATGAATCTTTTGGCAATGAACCTTCATGATTTCGAGCAGCTCATCCGGACTCGCGCCCTTAAATACCTCATGCTGTGGCTGATATTTCCACTCAGGACGCGGAATGGGCCCGGACAAACGTGGCCGATTTAAGCTTTTTGAGATTTTATTTAAAAATGAATCCCGATTGTGAATCGTCCCGATCTTTGCCATGTTTATTCGCCTCCCTTTTCGCGGTTTTTGAACCAATCCCGGAATCGTTCCTTATTCGGTGCCGGGAATTCGCGAATTTCCGTCCATGCCTTGAGCGGGCCAGGTCCTTTGGAGATTTTATCCCCAACCGTAAATGGATTCATTGCGACCGGCGCCATTTTTGAGCCCATATTATAAAGAGCTGGCGATGCGGCTCCAAGTCCAAATGCCTTCATCAACATCTTTTCTGAAAACGGTGCTTTCCCTTCCTTTTCTACAATCACTTGACGATGTTTATGCAATAGCTGATGAAGCGGAATTTTCACCGGACATACTTCTGTACAGGCACCGCAAAGGGTCGAAGCATATGGAAGCTCCTTAAAGTCATCATAGCCACCCAACAATGGTGACAGAACCGCTCCCACCGGTCCTGGATAAATCGAACCATACGAATGGCCGCCGATATGACGGTACACCGGACACACATTGATGCACGCACCACAACGGATGCACTGCAAGATCGATTGAAACTCTGTGCCGAGAATATCAGAACGTCCGTTATCGACAATCACCAAATGAAATTCTTCCGGACCATCCACATCGAGTTCCTCTCTCGGACCCGTGAGTACCGTAATATAACTTGTCAGTTTCTGACCGACTGCGCTACGTGTCAGCATGCTGACCAGTACTTCCATTTCCTCGAAGGTTGGAACCAATCGCTCCATCCCCATCACTGTAATTTGGGTTTTCGGTAGCGCCGTAACCAAATCGGCATTTCCTTCGTTTGTGACTAAACAAAAAGATCCTGTTTCCGCAACAGCAAAATTACAGCCGGTAATGCCGAGATCCGCTTCCAAAAACTTTTCTCTTAATGTCACGCGGGCATGGTAAGCCAACTCTTCTGGTGTCGATGTTTTTGTATAACCGATCTTTTGGGCAAAAACATCACGAATCTGCTCTTTGTTTTTATGCAAAGCCGGTACAACGATATGGGAAGGCGGATCATGATCATCCAATTGAAGAATGTATTCGCCAAGGTCCGTTTCCACCACCTCGCAGCCTTCCTCTTCCAGCATGGCGTTCAGACTGATTTCCTCCGTAACCATCGACTTGGATTTGACTATTTTTTTGGCCTTTTTCCGCTGCACCACACCGCGAATATATTCATTGGCCTCTTCCTTCGTTTGTGCAAAAAAGACATGGCCACCACGTTGCGCAATATTTTCACTTAATTGCTCCAAATAGTAATCTAGATTGGCAAGGACATGCTGGCGGATTTCTTCTGCATGGTTACGCCAGTCTTCCCAGTTACTTAATTCATCCGTGGTCACCACCCGTCGCTTGACCCCCATTCCGTCCTGGGCCCCGGCGACCGCACCACGCATGAAGGAATCATGGATTCCTTGTTCGACCCGGTCATTAAATTTCTCCGTGCTTATCTTCATGGCCATTGGTACTTCCCCCTATTATGAAAAAAATTAACGGCTATTCAAAACCTCGGCAATATGCAGAACTTTAATTGGTTTCCCAAGACGTTCCATTCTGCCCCCAATATTCATCAAGCAAGCGGCATCCGCGCCAACCAAATATTGGGCACCCGTTTCTTCGACATGATGGACTTTTTCATCCACCATCTGCTCGGAAATGGCCACATTTTTCACGGAAAATGTTCCACCAAATCCACAACAACGTTCTTTTCCTGGTAATTCGGTAAACTTCAGCCCTTTGACATTTTTTAATAGAATCATAGGCGGTTCCTTGACACCAAGAAGCCTTGTCATGTGGCATGAGGTATGATACGTGACATTCCCTTCAAACCGGGCCCCGACATCCTCAATCCCCAACACCTCAACAATAAACTGGGTCAGTTCATAGGTTTTATCGGCTAGTTTTTGTGCCCTCGGTTCCCATACAGGATCCCCTTTGAAAACATGGGGATACTCTCGGAACATAAACGCACAAGAACCGGATGGAGAAACAATGTATTCCGCATGCTCAAACGTTTCAATCATCCGCTTCATCGCTTCTTTCGCTTCTTTTACATATCCACTGTTATAAGCAGGCTGGCCGCAACAAACTTGGGAGGGTGGAAATTCCACTTCACATCCAAGCCTTTCTAACAATTCCACCGTCGCTTTTCCGACATTGCTTTGGAATAGATCCACGATGCACGTAGCAAAAAGTGTAACTTTCATCCTTTTCTTCCTCTCTTTTAACCGATAAACAGGTCATCTGATGACTTAACACTATTAATATTTTATATCTTACAACAGAAACACACCATGTTGAAAGGGATTTCAATAAAATATTTTTAATATTCTACCTATTTTTTTAGATATGAACGTGTAGCAGCGAACCGATACGATCACTAGACTTTCGAAATCGAATCCATAAAAAAAGCTGTCCTGGCAATGGATAGGACAGCTCCGTTATCGTTATTTAAATGGATTTGGGGGCATGCATATAATATTTTTTTAAGATCGCATCGACGCTTTCCAGATGGTTAAGCATCCGTTGGCGGGCTACTTCTTCATCCTGGTCCTTGACGGCCATGTAGATGGCCAAATGGTCCTGATATAAACGCTCAATGGTCGTCTGTTTCGAAAACAGCCAAAGCCTTCTTGTTTCCCGCATCGTCTCCCCCATCATGCCGGAAACATGCTGCATCAAAGAAATTAACATCTGATTTTGCGACGCTTCAGCCAGTGTGAGATGGAACTGTAAATCAGCTTTTTCCCCGAGCTCTTCATCCCCTTTTGCCTCCAGCATCACTTTCAGCGCTTCTTCCAATTTCTCCAGATGTTCCTGTGTCCTGCGTCTTGCCGCCGCCGCGGCAGTCCCGGCCTCCAGAATCATCCGAACTTCTACCAGTTGAGCAATATTCTCTTTATTCATCAAAATGGCTGTGGAAAGCGGGAAGGTAATAAGATCATTCTCAAATTCCTTCACAAATGTCCCCTCGCCATGCCTCATTTCAACAAGGCCCATGGCCCGTAAAGAAGTCAAGGCTTCACGGATGGCGGACCGGCCCACATTGAAATTTTCAGCAAGCTGCTGCACGGAATCGAGCCTGTCTCCCGGCTTCAACTCGCCGGTACGAATCATCTCATAAATCGCTTCCGCCACTTGTTCATAGATCTTTTTCGGTTTAATTTTTTTATATTCCATTGAATGGGACTCCTTTTAACGAATCGTCCTAAAACACGCAATTTAATTATACCGATTTCCGAAAAATTTGCATCCTTTCCCTTTCATTTTCTCTGTTTAGCGACTAAAATCAAAAGAGTGAAAAAATTTCAAAAAATTCTATTGTTTTTTTTATGAATCTGCCTTTATAATTTTCCTATCACCATATTAAACATCTAGTCATCAGATGACCTTCTCATCATCTGTAAGCGGTTACTAAAAGGAAAGGGGTAATGTCCTGTTTGTTATCTATTCAAAAATCAATGATATTCAGAGATTCGTAGCCAAGCCAAAAGCAAAAGTTAATCTCAGGAGGAAATGATCCATGACATTTATTCAAAATTTTACGCCAGTCGGAGGAAACCTTTGGCTTAGTGCAGCGGTTGCCCTCATCCCAATCCTCTACTTTTTCTGGGCATTGGCCATTAAGAAAATGAAAGGCCATATTGCTGGGATAACAACGCTAGCACTTGCCATTCTGCTTGCTATTGTTGCCTTTAAAGTACCAGCCGGGATGGCACTCATGTCCGCTTCACAAGGGGCCGTGTATGGGATTTTACCCATCGGCTGGATTATCGTCGCCTCTGTCTTTTTGTACAAACTAACCGTCAAATCAGGTCAATTTGATATCATTCGCCACTCGGTCCTATCCATTACCGAAGACCGTCGTTTACAGGCCTTATTGGTAGCGTTCTCATTTGGTGCCTTCTTGGAAGGAGCGGCCGGCTTTGGTGCGCCAGTAGCGATTTCAGCGGCCTTGTTAGTTGGATTGGGCTTCCATCCCCTTTACGCAGCTGGCCTTTGCTTGATTGCCAATACCGCACCCGTTGCATTTGGTGCGATCGGAACCCCGGTTATTGCACTGGAAGGCCCGACTGGAATCCCGGCTCTTGAAGTGTCCAAAATGATCGGACGCCAACTGCCGTTTTTATCCGTCTTTATCCCTTTCTATCTCGTATTCATTATGGCCGGTTGGAAAAAAACGAAAGAAGTCATGCCGGCAATACTCGTCTCTGGAATTTCTTTTTCCGTCACCCAATATGTATCGTCCAACTTCTTAGGACCTGAGCTTCCGGATATTTTATCATCCTTAGTCTCTTTAATTGCTATGGCCGTATTTTTAAAGTTTTGGAAACCAAAAACGATTTTCCGTTTTTCCCATGAACAAGAGTTTGCGGCTACCATTGCCATGCAAGCTGGCCAAACGAAACAAGCACAAGTCGTTCATTATACAGGTGGACAAATTTTTAAAGCTTGGTCTCCTTTTATCCTATTAACGGGCACGATCACACTATGGGGAATACCAACCATCAAATCAGCGTTGAGCGGCCATTATGAAGGTAGCAACGCCATCTTAAAAGCCGTAAACGTCATTGGACAGTCTTTCACTTTTATGCCAGAAGTTCCGTTCGTTCATAACAAAGTATTCAGCAAAGCCGGTGCAGCCGCTACTCCTGCGTTTTATAAAATGGAACTGCTTGCCGCTGCCGGTACAGCCATTTTGATTGCGGCCATTATCACCAAATTTATTGTCGGCATATCCTGGAAAAATTGGGTAATCACCTTTGGGGAAACGATTAATGAAGTGAAGTTCCCGCTCATTACCATCGCTTCCGTCGTTGGATTTGCCTATGTCATCAATTTGGCTGGAATGAGCACGACCCTTGCCTTAACCCTTGCCAAAACAGGGGCTATCTTGTTCCCGTTCTTCTCGCCTTTCCTTGGCTGGCTTGGCGTGTTTGTGACGGGTTCGGATACATCTGCCAACGTCTTGTTCGGCAACTTGCAAAAAATTACGGCCGAATCCATCGGCATGGATCCAGTTCTTGCCCTTGCCGCCAACTCATCCGGTGGAGTAACCGGAAAAATGATTTCACCACAATCGATTGCTGTGGCTTGTGCTGCTGTTGGACTAGTCGGCAAGGAATCAGATCTATTCCGCTTTACTATTAAACACAGTCTGTTCCTCGTCGTTTTAATTGGAGTCATGGTGTGGTTGCAAAATTCCGTTTTGAGCTTTATGATTCCATAACCACGAAGGTGTTAGGCTCTATCCGGTTTCGGAAAGAGCCTTACTGCCTATTAGAAAGGTGACTGTCCAGAATATAACTTGCTAGTTTGCTAAATTGGGAGAGGCTTTTGGCAAGAAGAATATTTTTTCAAAGACGACCCTACAAAAGTACTACCTCACAAGGATAAAAAGTACTTATTTATAGATTCAACCAGATTGGAGGAACGATCATGATCCATCAAGAAATAAGAAGGAAGTTTATCTCCATTGTTTCACCCGAAAATTTTCAAGACTCTCCGGTAGAGCGCTTGTCCTATTCTTTTGATTCCTCACCAGACATGCAGGCCATGCCCGATGCCGTCATCAGCCCGCGAAATACAAAAGAAGTTTCTGAGATTGTCAAAATTTGCAATGAACATAAAATCCCGATTGTCCCGCGCGGTTCTGGGACGAACCTGTGTGGTGGCACCTGTCCGGTGGAGGGCGGGATTGTCATGCTATTTAAACACATGAACAAAATCCTCGAGCTGGACGAAGAAAACCTGACCATTACGGTCCAACCAGGCGTCCTTACACTCGATATCATTACCGCCGTCGAAGACAAAGGCTTGTTCTATCCACCCGATCCAGGTTCTATGAAAATTTCCACTATCGGCGGGAACATCAATGAAAACTCTGGTGGCTTACGCGGCCTCAAATACGGAGTCACCCGTGATTACGTCATCGGCCTTGAAGTCGTCATGCCAAACGGGGACATTCTTAGAACCGGTGGCAAACTCGCCAAAGATGTGGCTGGCTACGACCTAACGAGTCTAATGGTCGGCTCAGAAGGAACACTCGGGATTATTACAGAAGCCACCCTCAAGCTCGTACCAAAACCGGAATCGAAAAAAACGATGCTCGCCCTTTACCATGACCTTGAAGCAGCCGCAAGAAGCGTCTCGAAAATTATCGCCAGCAAAATCATCCCAGCTACGCTTGAATTCCTTGACCAACCTACTCTTCAAGTGGTCGAGGATTATGTCAAAATCGGCCTTCCGGTAGATGCCAAAGCCGTTCTCTTGATTGAACAAGACGGCTCACCTGTTGTTGCCCAGCGTGATATTGAAAAAATCACGGCGATCTGTCAGGAAGAAGGCGCATTTTCCGTGGAAGTCGCCAAAACAGAAGAGGAAGCAACCGCTTTGACCACAGCTCGCCGCTGGGCTTTATCTGCCTTGGCTCGCCTTAAGCCGACAACGATTCTTGAAGACGCCACCGTGCCGAGGTCGGAAGTTGCTAACATGGTTCGCGCCATCGGTGAAATTGCGGAAAAATACAATCTACTTATTTGTACATTCGGCCATGCGGGAGATGGCAACCTTCATCCGACCTGCCCGACCGATGCTAGAAACCGTGAAGAAATGGAACGCGTTCATAAAGCCTTTGCCGAAATTTTTGAGAAGGCAGTCGAACTGGGCGGCACGATTACTGGCGAACATGGGGTCGGCATTGCCAAAGCCCCTTACCTTGAATTAAAGCTCGGCAAAGCCGGTATTGCCGTAATGAAAGCGATCAAGCAGGCACTTGATCCAAACAACATTATGAATCCTGGAAAAATCTTTGCCAAAAACGATAAACCCAAGTTGGTGATCCACAAATGACAACAGCCAAAAAACAGAAAATGATACAGGAACAATTTAAAGAGCGGATGAATGAAGACGAACTCCTCAATTGTATGCGCTGTGGCTTTTGTCTACCGTCCTGCCCGACCTACACGATGTCCGGTTTCAAGGAATCTCAATCCCCAAGAGGCCGGATTGCGATGATGAAAGGAGTCATGGATGGTTTGATCGAGCCAGATGAGGAGTTCAAACGATCCCTTGATCTGTGCCTCGGCTGCTTGGCCTGTCAAACCGTCTGTCCATCGGGCGTGAAATATGGCCATTTGCTCGAGGATGCCCGTGATATTCTCGCACAATATAATTCCTATTCCCTTCCGGTAAGAGCGGTTCGAAAAACGGTGTTCAACGGTCTGTTCCCGAATCCAAACCGGATGAAAAGGACAGCAGGGTTGCTTGGTTTTTACCAACGCTCCGGCTTACAAAATATAGCCCGTAAAATTGGCTTCCTCGGGCTCATTCCTGCCCATATGGCACTGATGGAAAAAGTACTCCCAGACATGCCAACAAGAAAGGAAGTAAAAAATCGACCTGAACATTTGGAGCCGATCGGAACGAAAACCCATCGCGTCGCCTTTTTTAGCGGCTGTCTCATGGATTCCATGTTTTTAAAAACAAATGACGCGACCACCCGCTTGCTCCAGCTCGCTGGCTGTGAAGTCGTTATACCAAAAGACCAAACCTGCTGTGGCGCTTTGCACGGCCACTATGGCGAAAAATCGGGATCGAAAGAGTTGGCAAAACGAAATATCGAAGCTTTTGAAGAGCTGAATGTCGATTTCATTATCACCAATGCTGGCGGCTGTGGCGGATTCCTAGTCGAATATGGCCACTTGTTAAAGGATGAACCTATGTGGGCGGAACGGGCCAAAGCTTTTTCCGAAAAAGTCAAAGATATTACCGAAATCTTGGTGGCAGTCGGATTTCATCAAAAGGTGAAACTGATGCTTCCACAGCAAATCATTACGTACCAAGATTCCTGCCACCTTCGCAACGTGATGAAGACGGAAGAGGCCCCAAGAACTTTGCTGAAAGCCATCCAAGGCTCTGTTTATCAAGAAATGAACGATGCCGGGCATTGCTGCGGTTCTGCCGGAATCTACAATATTATCGAATCGGAAATGTCGATGAAAATGCTAGATTACAAGATGGAACAGGCAAAAAACACCAAGGCAACCACCATTGTCACAGCCAACCCTGGCTGCCTGCTACAAATGAAACTTGGGATTGAAAAAGAAGG
The DNA here is from genome assembly GCF_010614825.1 of Neobacillus sedimentimangrovi. Classification (NCBI taxonomy): domain Bacteria; kingdom Bacillati; phylum Bacillota; class Bacilli; order Caryophanales; family Bacillaceae; genus Neobacillus; species Neobacillus sedimentimangrovi. The sequence goes on along the minus strand of NZ_JAAFZF010000002.1, from coordinate 105,478 downwards.
CCTATCGACGAAAATGCGCGCCGTCCATATCGTCGATTTACTGTTAGAGGCGGTTGTGGGGGAAGAATAATCATGCCTGGCACTTTGGGGTTCCTAATGGAAATGAAGTGCTTTTCTCCATAGTGGGAGGTACCTATGATGGGATTAAGGTTTGTCAGAAAGAATTCATTTTTTATAAAGAGCAATTATAAGGGAAGAGGCCCTGCTAAAACGGGCCTTCTTTTCGGATAAAACTATCAATCTTCCTTTTAATTAAGAGAGAAAATGGAAAACACTTGATCCCCTATCAGAATAAGTGGCAGGCTACCCAGTGTTTCGGTTTGGCTTTTTCCAAGCTGGTACTTGTTCGGCGCATGTCGCATTTTTCCAAAACTCTACCTCCACGCACACTACTTGTTTTAGCCCATGTTGTTATTACTTTACCATACCCTCCTTTTTCCCTTTCGTGTAGAAAATTTCAAGGTTTTCCCACCGTTATAAACTAATGTAAAAAAAAGACAAAAAGTCATTCATAAAAATATGTTCCCATGATTTCAAAAAGCATATCTACCTTCACTTTATATAGAGTAAGCAAATTATAAGGAGTTGGTCCAATTGAAAAAAGTCGTTGTTTATTCTGCAGATTATTGTGGTTTTTGTACCAAAACAAAGGAATGGCTCACTAAACAAAATGTTCCTTTTACTGTTCTTGATGTAACTAAACCAGAAATCCAAGAAGAATTTATCAAATACAATGTTCAAGGAATCCCATTAACTCTTATTACAGATGAAAAAACTGGACAAACTGAACAGGTCATAGGTTATAACCTTGAAAAATTAGCAGCCGCATTATTTTAAAGCCGATTTTTTCGGCTTTTTATTTTTTTTAAAATACGATCTTTCACTTTATCATATAAAGGAGGAGATTCATATGATTGATCAGAAAATGTTCTTAAAACCTCACGAAATAATTACAGTATTTGAAGTATTAAACACGATTCCTGAAAACTTAGATGTGATCAGAGCAAGAGATGTCTGGCCACAATCTAAACAAGGAGAAGGTATTGTGGTTGCTACATTAGATACAGGTGTAGACAAAGATCACCCAGATTTAAAAGAAAATATTATAGGTGGTTATAATTTCACCGAAGACGATAATGGCGATCCTAACAATTTTACTGATTACACTGGTCATGGGACACACGTTGCCGGAATTATTGCAGCTAGTGATAATGGCGAAGGTATTGTTGGAGTGGCACCAAAGAGTAAAATATTGGCTCTTAAAGTAATTGATAAAAACGGCTCTGGAAGTTACGACAACTTAATTAAAGCTATCCAATATGCTACTAATTGGGTTGGTCCGAATGGCGAACGTGTGAATGTCATTAATATGTCTCTTGGAGGTCCAAAACCAAATGATTTGTTGCATAAAGTAATCAAGGAAGCGAGACAAAACGGTATTGTACTTGTTTCAGCAGCAGGTAATCAAGGTGATGGTGATGCAGAATCATTTGAAATATCTTACCCAGGATATTATAAAGAAGTAATTCAAATTGGTTCGATCACAATAGACCAAAAACCATCTATTTTTTCAAATACCAATGTAAATCTCGATTTTGTTGCACCTGGTGAAAATATTCTTTCCACTCATTTAAATGGCCGTTATGTCAAATTGTCAGGAACATCAATGGCAGCTCCATTTGTTGCAGGCGCCGTTGCCCTTATTCTGAAGTTGTTGGATATAGACACTTCAAATCCAGTTATGATTCCATACCTTGTATACCAGTACCTTCTTGATCATGTAAAAATTCTTGATTTTCCAATAAATCAAGTTGGTAACGGGCTAATTCAATTAATTTCATAATATAGTAAATTAGACCAGTTTCGGAAGCGACTGGTCTAATTTATAATGTTATAGAAAAGATTTCCATTTTTTAAAAGGAGGTAAATATTTTGGCAGCTAAAATATCGCCATATATTTTTCTAGCTATATCTTTAATTCTGTTCGGTCTAATACAGGCAAACATTTCTTTTGGAAACTTTGGCCCCATTGTAGTTATTGCAATGATCGTATGTCCTATTATCGCTCTTGTGTTAGGAATGAAAAACTCAGGTAAAGGAAAATGGTTTTCTATTATCATTAGTGCTGTTGTATTCCTGACAGTTTCCTTGCTAGGAATCATCGGGGCGGGTTTTCTAAACGAATTTTAGATTCCGAATCACTACGGACACCCTTGCTTTAAGCTAACTATTATGACTGCTCTAATGGCTCGATATTTTCACTTATAAACTATACCCATGCCGAGAGCATACCAAGAACGCCCTCCCCTTAGAGGACGTTCCTTTTTTATTAGCAACCATACCAAGCCATTTTAATTTTGAAAGCAGCAATAACACGATCCGTTCCAGCGTTATCAGTGTAAGATGCGCAATTGATAAGGTTACGGTCACAGCTGCAACGGTCAGGATATGAACTAAATGAGTCATAGCAATAATCGTGAGTACGGCAGCATGTGTCCAAAGCATTAACAGGTGTACCACTACCGCAACCTTGACCGCACCATTTATATGTTACAAGTGGGTTAGTTGGAATGCCACCATAACGGAATTGGCAGCAAGTTCCATTTAAGGTCCAGTCGAAACAAGGAACTACACCACTAATAGCTTGTTCTTTCAGATCTTCTTCAGGAACCATATCTAAAAGAACATCTTTTGGAATTTCAAGCACTTCTCCTTCATGTGGGAAAGTTGTTTCTACAGCTAACTCTCCATCAATGATCACCTTTTTGTTCTTTTTGACAACGCCATCTTCTTTTGTTAGGTAAACAATGTTGATTAGACGGTAAACTTTATCATTGTTTGGAGCCTGAGTTGATAGAACATTAATATACAGCTGATCATTAAATCGGAAATATGTGTTGTTTTGGTCCCCAATTTTTTTAGCTTCTTTTTCCCCTTCTTCTTGAAGGAAATATTCACTTTCATAGGATTTGACTTCAGCAATGTTGTTTTCATTAAAAAGATTGTGTTTCTTTGCAAGTGCAATCGCTTCTTTTACATCCTTAGTAGCCAATAATGGTAAAGTATATGGCTCTAAATCGCCTTTTGGTATCTCTCTCGTTTTAATTCTCAACGTTTCCTACTCCCCTTTTGTTTTTTATTTTGCTTACACTTTATAAAGAGGTTTTTATTGTTAAAACTAAACCTCTTTATAAAAAATTTTTTAAATTAATAACAACAAGTACCGTCCCAAACGGAATTGCCACTCGGAAAATGCTTGAATAATCCAGGACAACCTTTCACAGAACAACAGTTAGGATGCTTGGAACAGTAGACTTCAACTGCTGGTGTTATAACAGCTTCATCCTGCTTTATTTCTTCAATTGGTTTTCTTACCATCATTTCCACCTCCTTCTGTTTGGAATAGAGTGAACCACGCTCAGGACAACACTTTGGAATCGAACCAAAGAATCTAGGGATGCCTCCCTTTGCCTTTCCTTTTGGCTATGTCATCCATAAGTAATAAAGTGAAATTTAATTAAAAAAATAAACTTGCCAAAAAATACCAAATAAAGACAAAAATATAGAACATATGTTCCCTTATGGTTTAAAATAATAGAGTTCCTATCACTTTAATAAAATAGAGAAAATAAAAATAAAATAAGGAGTTGAAAACTTCTAATATGTTTAACAGACAACTAGAAGAAATCATCGATAAACATATAAGGGAGGCGAAAAACCCTTTGATAAAGGGATTCCTAGAAGATGAAGAAAATAGGAGATTATATGGTAATGCATTGATTGCACCAACAGAAGAAAATAAAAGATTAGTAGAAGAATCTTTTTCGAAATATTATGAAAAAGTACGTCAAATATCCTATTTTAGCAGTATGATCAAATTTGTTGGAATCGACTATAACAAAAAAATATGTAAACTTAATAACCGTTACTTACTTATCTTAGACCAACCTCTTCAATCAGATACCGATGAAACAACATCTATAAAAGATATGATAGCAGATCCTAAAGCCCCCTATTTTTATGAGGGCGAACAGACTTTGAAATCTCAAATTACGAATAAACGCCTATTCAAAGCCTTAGATGTTTTAACCGATAGACAAAAAGAAGTTTTACAAATGAAATATGTACAAAAGCTGTCTAACATCGAGATAGCTACTATTTTAAATTCGACTCCACAGAATGTTTCCAATACACTCAAAAAGGCTTTAAAAAAGCTTAAAAATCAAATGAAAATGGATGGTGATATTCTATGACTACTGACTGTTATAACTTCAATTTAGAGATATTATTGCAATTATTAGAACCAAAAATTAAAAAAAGCTTATCACAAACGTCTTACCAGGAACGCGAAGATTTGGAGCAAGAAATTAAATTAAAAATGATCGAAAAATATCATAATCATAAATTTAATGAAGCACCAAAATTTTGGGATCTTATTAACGCTTAAAAGTTTATTATTATTCCATATGCTTCACTTCTTATATATAGTAGATGGTGACATAGCCAAGTGGTAAGGCAAAGGTCTGCAAAACCTTCATCCCCGGTTCAAATCCGGGTGTCACCTTTCAAAACATATATGAGGTGAAACATATGGCTGTGAGTAAGAGAATGGAAAATGTCAAGATTGAGATGGAATTAAAAAAATACAACCGTATAAAAAGCGATCTATTGAAAATGGCAAAATGTATTGATAGCTGTAGCGAAACATCAGAAAAAGAGTTTTATCAAAATGTCTGTTTAGAGTATTCAAAAGAACTTAAACAAATAAAAAAATTCATTGAAGATTCTTACGATATAGAGATTTGTCCATGTTGTGATTTCAACAAAGAAGGCGTATGAAAATACCCCTTCTTTGTTTTATATATTTTCATAACTACAATAACAAAGACAGCTACACCTATAGCAATTCTATCCTGTTTTAACCTAACTGTCGTACTCGGTTCTTCTTTTAGTACGCCCCATTGTGAGCGTAATATATATTGCTCTTATATCCATCTTTATCAATCACCAAGTAATCCTATCGACCACTTTCTCATTTACGTTTATTTATCTCAAAAGGACGGGTTTGTTGTTTTGGGGCTTAGATTAAAAGGACATTCAATTGGTTACTGGTGCCAACATCCAACATGGTTTGTTTGCTTCACTCCACAACATTGGTCCTTCACTTCGTAAGACCTAGCTATCTTTCCATGTATATAGTTGACCATCAAAAATATTAAATAGATTTTATACAGATGATAACTGCTTCTTAAGTCATTTTCCGGTTTATAAAGAGGCTTCGACTGGGTTATTATCGTATGTATCTACTAACCTCTAAAATCCCTTTAATTGGTACTGAGTATGATGAAAAAAGTTTATTTATTGAGAAAAAGTCGCTGCAGTGAAAGGGATAATTCATAAAAAACAGTTTTAGTGGAAAGACTAGGTCATGCTTATGAATGAAGCGTCTTTCCTGATCTCTTTCTATATTCGAAGTTGCTACATTGTTAACTACCACACAGGCTGCATAATACGTCCCTCGTCTTTATTGCCTGATCGACATCATCTGACATAATCCCCAAGTTACTTAATTAACTAATCGTTTGTTTAGTTTGGATACAAGACTTGTTAGAATAAGTTTTTCATGGTTTTGGCTGTATAAATGATGTCGTTTAATTAATCGTCTGATTAAATTGTTTGAAACGATTGGTATTCTTTTATTTTGTTCTTACATCTAGGGAAATACTTGTTGAAATATCGCCTGTAAATTTTAGTTCTCACCACAAGCCCAACAAATAACGACATTCTTCACTATAGTTCCGACCTACCTATACTAATCAAACGATTATTTAAATAAGATGGATTTCCTAATGTTGCAAGGATCTACGTAATACACACCTAAAATTTTTGTCATTTAAATAAATTGATTAAAAGTCTCATAGTTATGGATAATAAAGGTTTTATATGCAGATTCACACAAAAAAGTCGTCGAAAAAACTAGAGAAGCTAAACCAACACCGTTTCGAATAAGCAAAGTTGTTTCCTTGGTTAAAAATAAATAAGTTAAATAGGATGCCCATCTTCATGGAGGCATTGGGCTACTGTACAAGTCTTACGATGATTATAAAGATAGTTCAGAAAAAGGTATGCTACAAATGTGACTTACCTTCTTTTATCTCTCTAACCAAATTGACCTAACTAAAATAAGAAAAAATTTTTCCCACCCCCCTGTCCTTTTGCCCTCCAAACTCCTATATAAAGGGTGAAAGGAGGTGAAGAGGATGGCAGAATCCTTATTAATCGGAACGAAATTGAAATTGGTTTTTCAAACAGGATTGGATGATGACGGCAAACCAATCTTAAGAACCAAAACGTTTAGCAATGTTCGAAAGGAGGCAACGGCGGATCAGTTATTCTTGGCAGCCACCGCTCTTTCAGTGTTATGCAATGACCCGCTAAACACACTCGAGCGTACGGACAGCTCTCAAATCATCGGTTAATGGAATGAAAAAATAACTGAAAGGGGAGGTGAATCATATGGCAAAGACACTAGAATTAGAGTTTGGCACGGAGTTTGGAAAAACGGCCCGGATTTCAGTGGACAATCCAAAGGAGCCAATTGATGAGGCTCAACTAAAACTTTCCATGGAACAAATCATTGCATCGGATGTGTTCTTCACAGCTACAGGAAAACTAGCAGTCGCAAAAGGTGCTCGCGTCATCAACCGTAATGTCGTTGAATACGAGATCGTCTAATATGAGGCTAGTTTACCTGTGTTTAACAATAAAAAATGCTATAAATAGTAGATTCTTTTCTGAATACAAATAGAGCCAAAAATACGTAAGTAGTGCATAAAAACTTGCATATTTTTGGCTCTTTATTTTTATTCCTTACATTAATGAAGAAATAGAGATCACTAGTTAACTTACCTCTGAACTATTTTTTCTTTTTCCATATATGCTTTTAACGGTTATAACTTTATGGCCAAGAAACGATGAATCCTGCTTCTCCCTTTAAAGTAAAATCTTTGATTCCATGAGGTAATATAAAGTTCGTTCCTTTCTGTAGTGGAAAAGATTGACCGTCTATATCGATTTCTGCCTTTCCTTCTATCACACTAACTTGTAAGAAGTCTTTATTCATGGATAGATAGGCTTGTCCTTGTAATTGCCAATGTTCCACAGTAAAATATTGTGCCTCAACTAGTTGTGTTTTTGTTAAATCATCTACAATGACGGTTGAAAAATCGAGTGAAACAGGTTTATGTGGTACGGTTGTTACTTCCTTCGCCTTATCTAAATGTAACTCTCTTTTATTCCCTTTATCATCTGTTCGGTCATAATCATACACACGGTATGTAATATCTGAGCTTTGTTGTGTTTCTAAAATAACAATTCCCTTCCCAATGGCATGTAAAGTACCACTTGGAACGTAGACAAAGTCCCCTTTTTTCACTTTCACCTTTTGTAATAATTCATTCCATTTTCCGGAGTCCATCATGTGTTCTAATTCCTCACGGGTATGAGCTTGATGACCTAAAATAAGCTCAGCATCTGGCTCTGCACTTAATACATACCAGCATTCCGTTTTCCCATAAGAAACACCTTCTACCTCTCTCGCATATTGATCATCCGGATGCACTTGTACAGATAAATCATCGTTGGCATCTAATATTTTTACGAGTAAAGGGAACTCCTCTTCATTGTCCTTCTCTTTGTTAAATAATTCTCCGTTTTCTTGCCATGCATCTTGTAATGTTTTTCCAGCAAGAGGTCCATTTTTGATCACACTTGGACCATGAGGATGGGCAGAAATGATCCATGCCTCTCCTATTTTATTAGAAGGAATCTCATATCCAAATTCGGTCTTTAATTTATCTCCACCCCATATTCTTTCTTGGAAAACGGGTTCTAAAAAAATGGGCTCTTTATACATGTTTTTTACCTCCAATTGATTCAATCCTGCCTCATTCCAATGTAAAGAAAACCTGTTACGTGGAATCCATCCAGGCAACAGGTTCTAACATTGCCAATTATAGTAAGAATTACTGAATGGTTTCAAGCAACTGATAAATTTCTTCTTTCGTTGTTGCTTTCATTAGGTTTTCACGGAACTGATCATCCATCAAACGACGGGACAATAGTTGTAAAATCTTCAAGTGAGCATCTCCAGCACTTTCTTCCGGTACGGCAATCATGAATACTAGTTTTGCATCCGTCCCATCGATGCTATTCCAATCTACCCCTTCACGCTTGATTCCAAATGTAACGGCTGGACGGTTAACCGTTTTCGATTTTCCGTGTGGGATGGCAATATTCATTCCTAACCCTGTAGAACCTTCTGCTTCACGAGCTAAAATGGTCTTTTTAAATTCTTCCTTTGATGATAGAATACCTTCTTTATATAATGTATCAATTAATTCATCTATCACTTGTTCCTTCGTATCGCCTTTTAAATGTGGAAGGACTAAATCTTTCGTTGTAATATCAGTCAGTTTATTAATTTCTTTATGAACAGTTGATGCTTTTTCTTCCACTTTCACTTGTGGTTCTTCTTTAGCAACTATGGCTTGTCCAACTTGGGCTGTTGCGACAACATCTTTTTTCAAAAAGTTAACCATGAAAGCTGTAACAATTGTACCAACTATGGCTGCGACAAAGAACATGAGCACATTATCTACCGCCCCTAATACAGCGACAATTGGACCACCATGGGCAACTCGGTCACCTACATGAGCTAACATCGCAATAACCGAACCAACCATGGAACCGACCACAATACTTGGAATGACCCGTAGTGGATCTTGAGAAGCGAACGGGATCGCCCCTTCGGTAATCCCGAATAGACCCATGGTAAAGGAGGCCTTACCTGTTTGACGCTCCGCCTCACTATATTTTCGTTTATTGATGAAAGTGGCAAGACCCATTCCTAATGGTGGAATACAAATCGCCACGGCAATAGGTCCCATAATTTCATAGTTCCCCTCTGCAATTAAGGCAGAACCGAATAAAAAGGCTGTTTTATTGAATGGTCCTCCCATATCTACAGCAATCATGGCTCCAAGAATAAGAGCTAATACGATCGAGCTTGTCCCTTGCATACCTTCTAGCCAATTTGTTAACGCTTCAAATATGCTGGCAATTGGTTCACCAATGACAAAAATAAATAATAACCCAACGATTAAAGAACCAATGACAGGGATAAAAATGATTGGCATAACTGGTTGGACGGCTTTCGGTACTTTTAGATTCTTAATCGCTAGTACAACATAACCTGCGAGGAAACCGGCGATAATACCGCCTAAGAAACCGGCACCAGCTTCACTTCCATAAAAATGACCATTGGCTGCAATATAACCACCAATCATACCTGGGGCTAAACCTGGACGGTCTGCAATACTATAAGCAATAAAACCTGCTAGGATAGGGACCATAAACGAAAAGGCTGCTCCACCTAATGCACTCACTTGATACCAGAAAGAATCCTCTGGTATGACAATACCACCCGGTGTTTGCTCTCCCCCAAAGGCTAAAGCAAGGGCAATTAATAATCCACCTACGACGATGAATGGAATCATATAAGATACACCATTCATCAAGTGTTTATAAACAGGTTTTTGCTTTTCTTTCTTCGCTTGTTTCACTTCATTTATGGTTTTTAAGCCCGCTTTATAAACAGGCACATTCCCACTTTTCACTTTTTCAATTAATTCTTTTGGACGGTGAATGGCATCTTGAACACCAACAACTAATAATTTTTTACCTACAAAACGCTCTTTTGAAACTTCTTTATCACTTGCAATAATAATCCCTTCTGCTTCGGCAATTTCCTGTTCCGTCAATTCATTTTCAACCCCAATAGAGCCCTGGGTTTCCACTTTGATATTGACACCCATTTCTTCAGCAGCCTTTTGTAAATTTTCGGCTGCCATATACGTATGGGCAATACCGACAGGACAAGCCGTGATGGCTAAAATCTTTTTGTCGTCCATTTCCGTATCCTCCATTCTTCGATAGAATATACCGCTTACATTCATTATAGAAAGGGATTACATAAAAATAATAATTAGTTTTTACCGAAACTCCGGTAAAAACTAATTATTTCAGTAATAACTGAACAAAGGTAGGAAAATCCTTTGAAGCTACTAGTTTTTTGACGAGATTGGGATCGTTACTAATGTCCGATATTTGTTTCATCATCGATCTTAAGGCCGTTTTATCCTTCTCACTAATGGCCAATAAAAATACAAGACTCACAAGCTCATTGCCCCACTCAATGGGATCTTTTAAAATAGCAACGGCAATCGTAGATTCTTGAACATAATGAGGATGGGCATGAGGGATAGCTACTCCTCCACCAATCGCTGTTGCGGAAGCTCTCTCTCGTAATAATAAACTATGGACAAATTTCGGCTGAACTTTCTTCGCTTCAACTAACTGATTGCCCATCATTTCAACAATTTCATAACGATGACCTTTATTCAATTGAGGAAAGTAGAAATTAGGGTGTAAGAAATCCTCTAAAACCGATTTCGACTCCAATGATTCTTTTTTATCCACTTCTTGGAAAAAGGCATCTAATTTCCCTTTATCTTCGGCATTTAATAACGGCGAAATGATGACATAGGGAACATTCACCTTTTCTAACGGAAGAGTGGAAATAATAAAATCGATCTCATGCTCCTTTAAGAAATCCTTTACTTCTTCTTTCCCTAAAGCATGAATAATTTTCATCCCTTTATAATATTTCTCCAGCTTCGCTGATAGTAAATAAGACATACCCGTCCCATAGTGACAAACAATTAACACTCGTTTTTCTTTATTTCTGTTCTTCATTAAGCGCTCAATGGCCGCTTGGAAGTGAAGAACAATATAAGCCGCTTCATCTTCTGGTATGTGTAATTGATAGGTCTTTTCCAAATCATCTAAAGCAAGAACGATCATACTGAACATATAGGGATACATTTTTTTTATATTGGTAAGAAGTGGATTCATAATGAACAAGCCGTATTTGAGTCGATGGATGACAGAATGCATGTGAACTTTAAGCCCCTCTTGTAACACTGTATCCCTATTTAAGCTCACTAAGGTTAACTGACCAACCCTCTGAATCATTTGCTCGACCATTTTACAAACTAATTGATCTTTTTCCACCAACGCAATCAATTCGACATCCGTTCTTTTAGCACTAATTACATGCCAGGTAAAATAAATCAGTTCATCTTCAGGGAAAGATAGGTGAAATTCTTCTTCTAGCTTTTTCAAAAACCATTTCCCGTAAAGAAACTCTTGCCTTTGCACCACTTCCTTTTTTTCTTCCGGCAAAATTTGAACAGTAGACTTTTGTTTCGTCCGCTTCATCATAATGAGTGCATGGACTAATAAACTTTCTTTGGCTCCATCCGTATAGGAAATGGAAAACTTCTCTTCCAAATCTGCAATCACTTTTCTTACGGCATATATTTCTGATGGTAAAAATAAATCTAATACATATTTTCCTACTTTCGTTTGGGATGGAAGTAAGTCTGATAAATGAGCAAGAGCACTACGTTTATTTAGTTCTGGACCACGAACCATGTTTCCTAAACGCTGTTTCGAGATGATTTCCAATCTAAAGCGTTTCAGCCATTGAGAAATCCGCTCGAGATCTTGCTTAATGACGGTTTTTGTCACATAGTATTTAGCGGCAAGTTGATGGAGTGTCATCGGTTTCTGACTGTTTAATAATTGATAAGCAATTTCTACTGTCCGCTCATCTTCTGATTTTTGATTTCTTGAAAGTAAAAGTTGATACAACGTATTCCGTTCGGATCGATTGATTTCTAAATGCACACCAAGTCCAGGTTTACGAACAATCTTGAGGCTACGATAATCCTTTAATTCTTCCTCTAATTGTTTCAAATCATTGCGAACCGTTTTTTCCGAACAAATTAAGCGGTCTGCGAGCTCTTGCACTTGAATGGCTTCATTTTGTTCTATTAATAAAATATGTAATAGTTCCCTCTGTCTCTCATTCATTCTGATCCCTACTTCACTCATTGCTGGTTGAAAACCATCATTGAATCTATCTTCCTTTACCTATCATTAAGGACAAATACAGCAATCCATTTTTCCTATTATTTCCACCGAAACATTGACCAACACTAGAAAGACAATATACTTGTTATCCATTATACTTTAACATATATAGGACCATGGTCATACCTAATATTGTTTTTTCATAGCAAAGCAAAAATAAAAGCGTAAAGTTCCTATGATGGATCTTTACGCTTTTGAGTGAGAGCCAATCAAATTCCCTTCTTGAGTGATTCTTGATGGGCTTGCCGAGCAAGAATCAATGCCCCGGTGATTCCTGCATCGTCCCCTAATCTAGGACTAACAATATAATCCGAAATCTCCGGCAACGAGCCATAGCTATTGAGTAGCTTTGGCAAGTAATGATAGATGGAAAAGAAAACTTGCTTCTGCTTCATCACTCCGCCACCAAGAATAATTTTCTTAGGCGAAAGAATAAGGATATATTGCATAAGAGCTTGAGCAAGATAATATCCTTCCATATCCCAGACTACTTCACGAGCAGCAAGGTTTTCTGCTTTTTCTCCCCATCGTTCCTCAATGGCTGGACCAGATGCCAAGCCTTCCAAACAGTCAGAATGGTATGGGCACTTTCCTTTGTACGGATCATTTGGATGTTTCCTCACAAGGATGTGTCCCATTTCCGGATGGGACACCCCTTGCAAAAGTTTCCCTTGCACGATGGCTCCGGCACCAATTCCTGTTCCTACCGTTATATATATGCAGCTATCTAACCCCTTTGCAGCACCGAAAGTCGCTTCTCCTAATGCCGCTGCATTTACATCGGTTGTAAATCCAATCGGAAGATCAAATGCGGCTTTCATCGATTGCACAAACGGGAAATCTCTCCATGCTGTTTTAGGTGTGGAAGTAATGTACCCATATTTAGGACTTTCCTTGTTTACATCAATGGGGCCAAATGAGCCAATCCCTATGGCTTTTATAGGATACTTTTTAAAAAAGCTCTCCACCTTTGGCATTGTTTCTTCTGGTACAGTCGTTGAAATCTGTATGCGTTCCATTAAGTTCCCTTTTTCATCCCCCACTGCACAAACAAACTTTGTCCCACCTGCTTCAATTGCTCCTAACATGGCCGCTTCCTCCAAAATATAGTGATTCATACTATGATTAGGATATCATATTCAACGTAACCCTTTGTCCTTAACATGACTCGATCTTTCCTCTTTTTTGAAGCAGTGACCAAATTAGGTATTGATGAAGTTATTCATGACATGATTCTCAGCAAATACCTTATCTAGGAATTGCTTTTCTTTCTTATCCAAACGTTTAAATGGCTTCCGACAGCCATTGCAAGGGATTCCCATTTTCTCCAATCCGTATTTGATTCCTTGGTTAACCCCCACTTTTATCAATGCGTTGATAACATTATTCGCTTCCCTTTGGAGGGCAAAGGCCTCTTTCATACGATTTTCCTCAAATAGTTTTTGAATGGTTACAAATTTATCCGCCATCATATTATACGTACTGCCCACTCCACCAATGGCCCCCATGCTGAGACTGCCAAGGAATACTTCATCATGTCCGTTCAAAATGAATTTTTTGCTTTCATATTGAAGACGTTCCAAATCATATAAATTCATGGATGTATGTTTAATTCCAATCACTCGATCATCCTGTAATAGTTCTTTGAAATTCTCGATGGAAAATTGCACACCTGAGTTGGCAGGGAAATGATAAATAATCATCGGAACATTCACACTGTCCATGATTTCTTGATAATAGCCTTTTATTTCTTCAAAACTAAAATTATAGTAAAAAGGTGGAATCGCAGAGATCGCATCGACTTTAGCTTGTTCCCCATATTGGGCGAGCTCGATTGCCTCTCTCGTTCCGATATTGCCTACATGATAAATAATCGTAGCTCGGCCTTTTACTTCATCTGTCACAATATCAATCAATTTTTTCCTTTCATCCATAGACAGGATGAATGTTTCTGCCGTACTTCCGTTCACATAAAATCCTTTCACATTTCTTTCTAAATTCAACTGTACAATTTTTCTCAAGGATTCCTCATGAATGTCTCCGTTTTCATGAAAGGGAGTAACTAGTGCAGGAAAAATTCCTTTAAATTTATCCATATTTATAATCTCCTCTTTTTCTATCAATTTATGAAGCTTATTAACCTTTCACTGAACCCGCTGTCAGCCCCTCAATCAATTGCCGTTGAATAAAGGCAAATAATAGAATAATCGGAATGGTGGTGGCAACTCCTGCTGCCATGATTCCGCCCCAGTTTGCTTTTCCCATACTATCCATTAACTCAGCAATACCCAGCTGAATCGTCTTTGCATCAATCGAGCTTGTTAAAATTAACGCGTATTGATAATCATTCCAACTCAAGATAAAGGAATAAAGCAAAACGGCCACGAGCCCTGGTTTAACAAGGGGGAAATAAATTTTCGTAAATACTTGTAGCTTATTGCATCCATCTATCATAGCTGATTCTTCTAACTCTTTCGGCAAAGTTTTAAAGAATCCCATCATCAGCCATACACCAATCGGTATCGTAGCCGTTCCATAAATGAGAATAAGAACGAGTTTCGTATTCAAAACCCCCCAATTCGAAGCCATTTGATACCATGGGATCATAATTAATGGCCCTTGGAACATTTGAGATAATAATAAAAATAAACCAATGACTTTCGATCCTGGGAAATTAAAACGTCCTAATGCATATCCACCGGTAGCTGCAAATACGCAAGTAATTAGAGCAGTAACACCAGAAACAAAAATAGAATTGTACATAAGGGTTCCTAAATTTAACCCGGTTGAACTAAATAACCATTTATAATGATCCAATGTAAAAGTTTCAGGGATCCAATGAGGAACAATATGAAAAATTTCCTTGTCTGGTTTTAAACTACTAGAAACTAGCCATAAATTAGGGAGCAAGGTAAAAAGTAAGAGAAAAAATAGACTGACATAAATCAATAGCTGGTTCGGCCATTTCTTTACAAACATGTGGTTCCCCCCTTTTTTTCAATCTTGTACTCTATTTAGAATCCTGAAATAGAGCAAGATAAAGATAATCATAATAAGCATCGAAAGAACGGCAACAGCTGAGCCCATTCCCATCTCAAAATTTTGGAATGATTTCGTATAAATATAGGTTGGCAGGATACTAGTTTTTACCCCTGGACCACCAGCTGTTAACACCCAAATCATTTCGAACTTCGTCCAAGTAATCACCACGCTGATCATCGCTGAAACCGCCAAAATAGGAGTTAATAATGGCAGTGTAACTTTGAAGAAAGATTGAAATTTGGAGCATCCATCGATATAAGAAGCTTCCAAAAGTGATTTCGGAATCCCCTGGAGTCCGGCCAAAATCATAATAGTGGCATAAGGGAACCCTTTCCAGGTGGAAGCCAATAGAATGGATGGCCATACGGTCTTTGAATCTCCCAACCAGACAAAATCAGTACCTAAATAATGATTCAGCAATCCATAATCCCCGTCATAAATCCATTTCCAAATGAGTCCCATGATGACAATAGGCGTAACCCATGGAACCATGATCAATCCTCTCCACAGAGAACGCATCTTCAGCTTTTGGTTTAAAATGACGGCAGCCGGCACCGCTATAAGATACTGCAAGATGGTTGATAAAATGACCCATACAAAGCTCTTCCCAACAATCCTCCAGAAATGAAGGTCATGAAAAAGCAATTCCTTGTAATTGTCCAAACCAACATATTGTCCACTAGTTGGTATGAGATAATTTAAATTCGTAAAGCTCAATCTGAATGACTCAATTAATGGATATAATTGAAACACACCAAGATATACAATTGTTGGAAGGATAAACCAGTAGGCAATACTGTATATTTTATAATTCTCCCGAATGACTGTAAGCATCCCCGGTCGTCTTTCCCGATAAATAGTATTACTATAGGATAAATCGGATTTCATGGTAAGGCCTCACCTCATTTTATGTAGTCCTTTGACTGATACCCAACACTGCTGGTGAAAGAGAAGCTGGATCACTTGATTTTCATCTATCTTATTCATCCAGCTTCATCCTTCACTATAAATAGAATTAACTTATGTCAATGGCCATTGTTTTCTATTATTACTTATACTGATCTTTAATTTTTTCAATACCAGACCTAATTTCCTTATAGGCTTCTTCAGGAGTCACCTTTCCTTCTGTCAATTTAATGAGTGCACCTTGAACCACTTTTTCCATAGCCTGTTGGCCTAAAATCGCTGGCATAGGAATACCGTACCGGTCCGCCAATTGACTCCATTTCTCGTTTAAAGCACTATGCTGTTTGTATACATCGGGATAAACATTCTTGGCTGCCTCCTCCAATATAGACGAATCCACATAAGTACCCGCACTTGCGTTAATGGTTCCGCACCATAAACCTAAGATTTCAGGACTCATCAGTTCCTAATGACTTTCCATGCCGCTTCTTTATTTTTTGATCCTTTTAACATCGATATTCCAACTGTTCCTACCATGACTTGCGATTGATCAGCAGACGGTCCTGCAGGGAAGACGAACGGCTTTGTCCGATCCATGGCCTTTGTGCCATGAGCCAATAAATTTGGCGTAAAATAGTTTCCAGTATGCATCATACCAATATCACCGGCTTCCCAAGCTTTAAACAATTCAGGATATAACCAAGTCACTTGTGATTTAGGCATGTCTTCTGATAATTCCTTAAACAACTCTAATACTTCGATATAAGATTTTTTATGTTTATCATCGACCATGTCAGGTGTAATCCCATTACTTAATGAAACCATCATAAAGTCTCTAAATGTAAAACGCCCTTCTCCCCCATTTGCCATAGCATAACCAGATTTTCCTGCTTTCTTAATGGCGTGACTTGCTTTAATGACATCCTCCCACGTTTTCAGGTCCTCCACTTTCATTCCGACTTGATCCAAAAGTTCCGTGTTTGCGACATGTGAATAAATGATCGCGAGACCTGGGATACCATATTGCTTGCCATTTCGGTTCATCGAATTCCAAGACGCCTGAATATAATTTTCCTTTTTAACTTTATCGTTTAAATAGCTATCTAATGGTTCTAAAGCATCCATTGCCACAGGATTCGTCACATCCTGAATTAACATCAGATCAGGCGCATCACCCGACTTCACCATTACCGTCATCTTCTTCTCAATATCTGTCCAATTGAGAAACAAATATTCAATGTTAATTCCGGGGTATTCCTTTTTTACTTTTTCTTGCAGTTTAAGAGCGACATTTTTTTCAGACTCACTAGTACCCGGCCAAAGAATTCTTAAGTTTGCTTTCAGTTCCCCTCCTGAGGAGCCGGTTTTAGCATTTTCCGTTTTAGAGCTTTCCTTGCTACAGCCTGTTAAAGCTAGAGCTAAAATTAATAGGAATGCAAGAAACCAAGTTGTTCCCTTTTTCATTCTTCTTCCCCCTTGTTATATATTTTGTTCCCGTAATGGGATTGGAACCAATCTTTGACTGCTCCCCCTTACTTTCATTTCTGGTTGAATCACGATCGTTTTGCTTTTTGATACTTTCTTGCCACTCATCATATCTAGTAATAGATTGGCTGCCGTATTGCCTACCTCATAAGCCTTGAAATCAATAGAGGTTAGAGCTCCAGGAAGACTATTGCAAATATAATAGTTATCGTTATAACCGACCAATCCAATTTCCGTTCCTACCTGAAATCCTGATTCACTGATTGCATAATAGGCTCCTTGGGCAATTAAATCATCGAAACAAAAAAAGGCGTCCGGTCGATTGTCTTTTGACAACATTTCTTTTACATTTTGATACCCAATTTTATTGACTTTATCGAATTTAATAGAAGACGGAGAATACTCTTCAAAATGAACAAATTCCTCATTCGGAGTAAGACCAAAATCGGTAATAGCTGCCAAATATCCTTGATAACGTTCAATCGATATGGAATAACTTAAACTGGCAATATACGCAATATTTTGATAGCCCTGTTCAATTA
Source organism: Neobacillus sedimentimangrovi (assembly GCF_010614825.1). NCBI lineage: Bacteria > Bacillati > Bacillota > Bacilli > Caryophanales > Bacillaceae > Neobacillus > Neobacillus sedimentimangrovi. Next base: position 87,446 of record NZ_JAAFZF010000002.1, on the reverse strand, counting down.
AATGCTTAGTGGCAAGGTAGCCGCCATGATAGCTATTCGAAATTACCTTTGGCGATTGTATGGATGCAATACTACGGTTACAGGCGACAAAAGGGATTTCTTTCTCCTCCATCCACTTAAATACGCTTACATTTCCATCTTCAATAATGGAAGGAACAAGAACAATCCCATCGATACCGACATTGAGCATGTTCTGGATATAATGATTCTGCTTGTCGGGATCATTATCGTGATTGCAAACTTGGGTAACGATACTATGTTGACTTGCCACATCCTCTATTCCTCTTAAAATACCAGGATAGGTATCTTCTAATATATTCGGCAAAATCACTCCCCATCGCTTCACATTTTGATTGGAGGAATCGTTTCCCTTATTTGAAAATGAACCGCTTATATAAGTACCGCTTCCATCTTTTGCGTATAAATACCCTTCCCCTACTAGCTCGGATATAGCTCGTTCAATAGTCGTTCTAGTTACCCCATACTTTTTGGCCAATTGAATGCGTGACGGAATCCTCTGATCAGCCTCTAATACTTGAATGTCTTCTAGAATTCTCTTTTTTACTTTTTCGTATAAATTCATTTCTTCTTTCATCTGCTATCACCCTCATATTCCTAAAACCTGACCGATTGATTTACTAATTTATAAAATCAGACCGTCTGTTTTGATGCTTGTTCGTACAAATGCGGGGCATTGCTTTACTAAAACTGCCCCAAAATTTTTGTTGATAATGCCTGACACCAAATATTGAATGAGCCTTCTCCTAGTCAATACCTAGGGTTTCTGCCATTTTCCTCAAAGAAATTAATCAAACGTTTGTGTAAAATTGTCTCCTAACCAATCGTTTGATTAAATTTAGGCAAATTCCTATGAAAATAACAATTTTAGCTTATTAAACTCAAAAAATTTGACGAAATAATTGAAGATAAGTAGAAACCATATTATCTAATGGAACTTTAATTGAATTCAAGGAAAAAATTTTAGCGGTTGATTTTAGCTGAGAACTCAATAGAAATGTGTAATCCTGAAGGTTATATGCACCATGGAAATAACCATTTTTAGAGGTATTTGAGGACTTTTTCATTGAAATTTCGAACGGGTCATATACGGTGATGGTAAGTTGAATCACATCGAGAGCATTTTAGTCATGACCTTTCTATTTGAATGTCTCCCGATATACAGATACTAGATTCTAGCAATTTACTTATGTCGAAATAATACCCCCCCTATATTCCAAGCTTCTCCTTTATCCGCAACGAATACTTGGTATGATAAATTTAAGCTTAAATGGAAATACTGTTGATGATCAAATAAATTCGATCATTAAACATATGATAGTTACAATATTAGTCCTACACCAATTGAAAACACATATTGGTCTTAAACCAATTTATAGGAGTGATTTCAATGGATGAAGAAGGAAATATTTTAGTTGGTTTATTATGGGGAACAGCACTAAGCGTACCTTTATGGCTTGCTTTTATTGGTTGGATTAAAATCATCTCTCATTATCTTTTGCAATGATAAAAATAGCAAAATTTTTAAATTAGAGATCTATATGCTTTTTCGTTTCAAAATTACTTTTCAGAAAGGATACAAATCAAGTGCCTAATGTCGCAAAAATAATTAGATGTTTAATATTAATAATCCCTTGCCTACGTATGTAGACAAAGGGACATTATTAATATAATTGATTTTGATGCCATTTCCAAGCATCCTTAATAATTTGTTCTAAATTCCGCTCTGCTTTCCAGCCTAATTCAGCATAGATTTTTTCTGAAGAGGCTACGAGTCTTGCCGGGTCCCCTGGTCGACGATCGGATAGAACCACATTAGCTTTTAAACCTGTTACCCTTTCACACGTTTCAATAACTTCTTTGACCGAATAGCCTAGACCATTTCCCAAGTTATACACTTCATTCGACTTTTTACCCGTTAAAAGTGCATCGAGAGCACGGATATGAGCATGTGCTAAATCGGTGACATGGATATAATCACGGATACATGTGCCATCTTCTGTATCATAATCCGAACCAAAAACTGAAACCCGATCCCTCTTACCAAGCAAATGTTGAAGAACAATCGGAATTAAATGAGTTTCTGGATCATGGCTTTCTCCAATCGTTGCTGTCTCATGGGCACCAGCGGCATTGAAATATCGAAGTATTATATATTCCAACCCATAGGCTTTTGCAAAATCAGCAAGAATATGTTCAATCATTAATTTCGAACGTCCATATGGATTAATCGGTGATGTTGGACAGGTCTCCTTAATAATATCTACATTTGGAATTCCATAGGTAGCAGCAGTGGAAGAGAAAATAAATTTTTTTACGTTATGTTTAATCATGGTATTTAGTAATGTTAAAGTGGCTGCCACATTATTTTGATAATATTTCATCGGTTCGACAACGGACTCACCAACTAAACTAAACGCTGCAAAATGCATTACCGCTTTAATTGGATAACTTGAAAATACCTTTTCCAAATCTTCTTGATTTCCTAAATCCCCTTTAAAAAAGATAGCTCGACTATCGATAGCTTCACGATGGCCGGTAGTCAAGTTATCCAGAACCAATACTTTTTCTGATTCTACTAATTCCTTTACAAGATGGCTACCGATATAACCAGCTCCACCAACAACGAGAATCATATTTTTTCCTCCTTTGCAATCATTTAATAAACTTATTATTCAATACTCTATAGACAATTATTGCTCTAAATTCTTTCAATTAATCTATCATACTATTGTGGTTTGCTTGGAATAATGCTAATTCCATCCTATGTAAAAAAAACAACCCTTGCCTACGATTTGAACAAGGGTATAGATTTCCACGATTAATTCTAACCATTCTTTTTATTTTACATCAGCCTGATGTTCCGCAAGAATTCCATTTACCTTGTACATTACTGCATTTTGGATAGCGGACAATTTCTTCATACCATCCTCCATTGACTTTCCTTTGACTCCGAAATAAAATTTTGCTTTTGGTTCTGTACCTGATGGACGTAAGCAAAACCACGAACCGTCTTCCAAATAGTATTTCAATACATTTGATGATGGCAACTCAATTTTTGTCTCCAGATCCTTGGTGTATCTTATGGAAGTTAAGTAATCTTCAATTGCCACAACTTCTATACCTGCTACTTCTTTCAGCCTATCGCGTCTGAACCTATCCATTAATTTAGCAATTTGCTCAGCACCATCTTTTCCTTTTAAGGTAATCGACTGTAGAGATTCCCGAAAGTAGCCATATTTCTTAAAAATCTCTAATAATCCTTTGTATAGAGTCATACCTTTAGATTTATAATAAGCTGCTACCTCTGCAGCAAAAATGGCAGATTGAACTGCATCCTTGTCTCGAACAAAGTCTCCAATAAGATACCCATAACTTTCTTCAAATCCAAATAAAAATGTATGCTTCTCATTCTGTTCAAATTCATTAATTTTTTCACCAATAAACTTAAAGCCAGTTAGTGTATCCAAAGCTTGCAGGCCATAGTGTTCTGCAATTGCGCGTCCAATTTCAGAAGTCACAATCGTTTTGATCACAATACCATTTTCAGGAAGGATGCCTTTTGCTTGTTTTTGCGATAGTAAATATTCTAGCATCAAGGCTCCCATCTGATTCCCTGTTAATACTACATACTCACCGTCCTGATTTTTTACCGAAACACCCAAACGGTCTGCATCAGGATCTGTTGCCATAAGGATATCTGCATTTATTTGTTTTCCATACTGAATAGCTAATTCAAAAGCAGCATGTTCCTCAGGATTAGGAGATTTAACAGTTGAAAAGTTTGGGTCCGGCTGTTCTTGTTCTTTTACAACAGTTACATTCTCAAAACCAAATGCCTTTAATCCTGTAAGTACTAGTTTATTTCCGGTGCCATGTAATGGAGAGTATACAATTTTCAATTCTTTAGCAACGCTTGCCACAATTTCTGGATTTAATTGAAGTTTTTTTAATTGCTCAACATAGGCTACATCCACTTCTTCTCCAATATAGGTTAATAATCCACCATTTAGTAACTCATGTTCTTCGGCCACTTCTACCGTTAACTCATTTTCTACGGCATTCACATACCGTATAATGGTATCCGCAGCTTCAGGTGGAATCTGGCCACCATCCTCGCCATACACTTTAAATCCATTATACTCCGGCGGATTATGGCTTGCTGTAATAACAACTCCTGAAAATGCGTTTAAATAGCGAACGGCAAATGATAAAACTGGAGTTGGCCGAAGTTCATCAAATATATAAGTTTTTATACCATGCTTTCCAACCGTTTTAGCTACCTCTAACGCAAACTCAGGGGACTTATGGCGAGAATCGTATGCAATCACTACTCCCCGTTTTTTAGCTAAATCACCTTGTTCACAAATATACTGAGCAAGTCCCTCAGCAGCCCGGCGAATAGTATAAATATTTAAACGATTTATACCTGGCCCTAGCTCCCCCCTCATTCCACCAGTTCCAAATTCTAAATGTTTATAAAAGCTATCCTCTAAAACCTTCTTAATATTTTTATATTCGAATAATTTATCTTTTAACTCTTTATCCATTTTATTAAAAGAAAACCATTTTTCAGCATTGTCTAACCAAGTCAAATTTCTTCACCTTTCCCAATTGTTGCATGTTGGATATTTTCATTAAGTCTGCTACAATTTTTTCAATTTGTTTCTGATGATACGAACTATTCTTCTTTATTGATGATTTTAATTCATTTATGATAGACAGATTGATATGATAGGTTTTAAATTCTTCCCAATTAATGGTTTTACAAAGATTTCGTTGAATTAAATAATCAATGGTATTTTGGTCTTCTTTCATTGATGGCCTATTAAGAATTAATAAAGGAACATCAGCACTTAATGCTTCCCCAATTATTCCCCATCCTGCTTTTGAAATAACTAAGTCTGAAGCAGCAATGAAATTTTGAGATTCCAAGTAATCCCTTGAGATTTGATAAACATTAGGATAGTTAACGTTAACATTTGAAGAAACCAAAAACACACAGTTTGGACTATTCCAAATAGACAATTGTTCAAGCGATGCAACATCTATTTTCATTCCAAGCCCCAAAAAAATAATTGATTTATTATTTTCAGGATTAACCCATTGTCTAATTCTATCAACCTCTCGTAAATTAACTTCCCGTGAAAAATATCCATATTCTTTAATAGAAATATCCCATTTCTCCTTACTACCAGCTAATGAAAAAAAATAATCCATCTTACTATACGCATTCTTTAATAGAAGTAACTCCGAATGGTCAATTAAACCATGATATGCTGAATACCAAGTAAAGTTCGAGATTCCTACAGAAGGAATGCCTAAATTTCTAGCCGCCTCAAATGGTAATGGAGAAATGTCCGATAAAACTAAATCTACCCTATTGTCCGACAAGAATTTCTGTTCTTTTTTAATTTTACTTTCCCAATTAGAAGTGAATTTCTTGTATTGTTCGAGTAACTGTATTTTATCTGGAAAGATTGAATCCTTTTCTAAAAAGTATCCTATATCAGTCCCAATTTCTCGATAGCTTATCCTATTACAATTTATTGATGCTTTAATAAAAGGCAGTGCAAAAGAATGACAAACAATGATATTCAAATTTCGATTTTCAAGAAGTTTTCTCATTATAGCTATACTTCTAGAAGCGTGCCCATATCCATAATCTGAAATATAATAGGCAATGTTTTTCAAAATATTACACCTCAAACATAAGTAAAAGAGAGGAAAGGACTGAGGTCCTTTCCTCCAAAAAATTATTTACAGAATCACTTTTGCTTTTGACTTTTGAAAATGATTTATTACTTCATTCCAATCAAAATATAAACGAGTAAAATCTTCATCACTAATGCCTATTCCGGTTTGAACTTCAACAAATTCCAATTCAGAAAGAGCCTTAATACCGTGCTTTTTCCCAGCCGGAAGATGAATGATATCTCCAGCTTTTACTCTCGTAATTGACTCGTCCAATGCTAACTCTCCTTCACCACGGACAATAGTCCATACTTCATCTCGCAGGTTGTGGTAATGGTAACTCGAATTCTTCCCTTCATGAATACAAATTCGTTTTGTAACCATTTCATTACCATCATCATATTTAGCATAATCAAGGACACGAGACCAGCCCCAAATTCGCTCTTCATACATTGGGGGCTGGTCAATTCCGCTAATTAAGTCCTTAATTTTTGGACTAGAAGACTTGTCTGCAACCAGAATACCATCAGGACTTGCAGCAACGATGATATCCTTTACTCCCAGAACAGTAACAGGTATATCTAATTCATTTATCAAATGTGTATTTTGGGTATCATCACTAAGAATACCTTTTCCAATTTGAGAAGTAGCCATCTCTTCAGTTAAAGTATTCCATGTTCCTAGATCTTTCCAGCATCCATTATAAGGTAAAGCCACAATATGATTAGCTCTCTCAACTACTTCATAATCAAAACTAATTTTAGGAAGAGTTTTATATTGTTGTACTAACTCTTCATAATTTAGTGGCAACCCTTTTTCTAACAATATATCAATTAAATACCTTAGCTTAAATGCAAACACGCCACAATTCCATAGTGCATTCATATTAATAAGCTCTTTTGCCTTTTCTTCACTTGGCTTTTCTGTAAAGTTATTTACCTCAAAATAATTTTCTCCATTAACTATTCCTTTTGGAACAATATAGCCATACTTAGATGAGGGATATGTTGGCTTTACTCCTACTAATGCCAACTCTGCCTTTGACTCAATTAAAACATTTTCTAATTCTTTTACCTTCTCAAAAAAACTCTCTTCCACGTATGGGTCAACCGGCAATACAACTACTACTTCATCTACCGAAACACTTTGAACAGAAAATAAAAAAGAGGCTGCTAATGCAATCGCTGGAAATGTATCCCGGCGTTCTGGCTCTATAATTAGAGGAACATCCATTCCAATCTGTCGTTGAATCATATCTCTTTGCAATTTCGATGTTGCAATAACAGAGGAATCAGCAAGCCCGACTGTTTTCAACTGCCCCCAAACACGCTGGACCATGGATTGCTTCTCATTCTCATGACCTTCTAATACTCGCAGAAACTGTTTCGATCTAGTATCATTCGATAATGGCCAAAGACGCTTACCCGAACCTCCTGAAAGTAATACAAGCTTCATAATACACCTCCAAAAAAATCAGGCCCAATGGACCTGATTTTATATTTATATTGTTCACGTTAAAAAATGATAATATTATAAAATCAACTTACCAACTACAAAAGGAATTAAATGGTATTAATTTAAATTAAAAGATTAGAAAGCAAATATCCTATTTTAATATTGTTTTTTATAATAATTACAATACCAATCTGTAAAATGCTGCAACCCTTCTTCAATTGATGTTTTTGGTTTAAATCCAACAGCCTGTTCCAATTGTTCAGTTGATGCATAAGTAGCAGGTACATCTCCTAGCTTTATTGGTTCAAAGACCTTTTCAAATTGTACTTCTCTACCTAATGAATTACTTAAACATTTCTCTAAAGTATTTATAAACACCATCAATTTTTCTGGACTATTGTTTCCAATGTTATAGACTATATGTGGAACATTATTCTCTCCTACAGAAGGGTTATTTAGGAGACGTATAATCCCTTCAACGATATCGTCAATATATGTGAAATCGCGATAAAGATCATTTTCAAAATCACCATTGTTAAAAATCTTAATTGGCTCACCGTCAAAATACTTCTTAGTAAATCCGAAATAAGCCATATCTGGTCGTCCCATAGGACCATAAACTGTAAAGAACCGAAGCCCCGTCGCCGGTATATTGTAAAGATGACTATAGGTATACGCCATCAATTCATTTGACTTCTTGGTGGATGCATATAAGGATACCGGGGTATCCACAAAGTCCGTCTCCTCAAAAGGAACCTTTTTATTTGCTCCATAAACAGAGCTTGAGGAAGCATAGACAAGGTGATCGACTGGATTATGCCTACAAGCTTCTAGTATATTGTAAAAACCGATGATATTGCTCTGGATATATACATCCGGATTTTCAATTGAATATCTGACACCTGCTTGTGCAGCCAAATTGACCACAATATTAGGCTTGTACTCTTCAAAAATCTTAGTAATAGACTCTTTATCAGAAATATCACCTTTAATAAAAGTAAACTGCTCAAAAGGCTCTAGTTTCTTTAGGCGAGCAAATTTGAGATTTACATCATAGTAGTCATTAATATTATCGATGCCAATCACTCGACAGCCTCGCTCAAGTAATTCTTTTGATAAAAAATATCCAATAAAACCAGCTGATCCGGTTATTAGATATGTTTTACTAGTATCTAGAGGATTGTAATCCATGATTTCTCCGCTCCTTTAATCCTTCTCTAGTTGCAGGTTTTCTACCAATAGAGTGATACTCCACATCTGCTTCTTTCATCTCTTGAACACTGTATATATTTCTTCCATCAAACACTAAAGGTGTTCTCATCAACTTCTTATAAGTTTCTGGTGATACTGCTTTTATTTCTTCCCATTCTGTAAAAATAAAGCAGACATTTGCAGCATCTAGAGCTTGCTCAATATTTGATACATACGTGATACTACCTTTTCCATTTTTACCTTCTGGGTACACTTGAGCAAAGTTTTTTGCACCTACAGGATCATAGGCATAAATATCGGCACCTTGTTCTAATAATAAAGGTACGTTTTCAAGTGAAGCAGCCTCTCTTAAATCATCTGTTCCAGGTTTAAAAGTCAATCCTAATACTGCTACTTTCAGACCATCAAAAGTGATTAATCTTTTACTAGCTTTCTTATATAACATTGTTTTTTGTTCTTTGTTTACCTCAATCGCAGCTTTAACGGTTTTCAGCTCATAACCATGCTGTCTCGCAATATACTCTAATGCCTTTGTATCTTTAGGGAAGCAAGAACCACCAAAACCAATACCGGCATTTAAAAACTTGCTGCCAATCCGCTCGTCATAACTCATCCCTTTTGCCACATCTTGAATATCCGCACCAACTAATTCACAAAGATTAGCGATATCATTCATGTAGGATATCTTAAGAGCAAGGAAATCATTTGATGCATACTTAATCATTTCTGCCGATCTTCGGTTAACAGAAACAATGGGCAAATGAAATGGCTCATAAATTTTCATAAGCATTTCTTCTGCCCATTTACTTTCCGTTCCTATAACTATTCTTTCCGCATGCAAGGTATCATGAACAGCAGAACCCTGTGCCAAGAATTCTGGGTTGGATGCCACTTCTACCTTTACATCATTGACTAAAAAATCTTGAATAAACTGCTCTACTTTATCATTGGTTCCAACGGGAACCGTAGATTTTACCACTACTAGACAATCTTTTTCTACTGATTCAGCGATTTGTCTAGCCACTGTTGCGATATATGATAGATTTGCAGAGCCATCAGGTTGTTCAGGTGTACCAACTCCAATAAAAATAGCATCTGCATTCTTATATGCTTCTTTATAATCTGTAGTATAGTTTAATCTCCCTACTGCATAATTCTTTTTCATTAGTTCTTCAAGTCCAGCTTCGTAAATGGGAGAAATTCCTTGTTTCATTAAATTAACTTTTTTTTCATCAATATCAACACAGGTAACCTGATGTCCTACTTCAGCAAAACAAACACCTGCAACTAATCCGACATATCCTGTACCTGCTACTGCTATATTATACATAAAATACCTACCTTTTTTTAGTATTACAAAATTGAATTCCAAAACTACTGTTTACATTTTTGCTAAACAAAAGATACCAATAGTTTTTCTTAATACAAATCGGTTCAAATAAAAAACTAAAGATATTGCAATTGAATAATAACAATAATTTATTAACTACTAAATTATAATAATCAAATCAATAACTATTTTTTTAAACCAATTTTTCTTATATTAAAGAAATGTAATTTTTGAATTTTAAATATATACCAACCAGTTATCGTAATATAAACTACAGTTCCAACCATAATCTGAATAAATAAGGTTATAAAATCATTTGAAAATTCAGGCGTATACTTGATAGTTAGATACATTAAAACTCCTGAAAAAAGGAAAAACAATTCATATTTAAAATACTTAAAATATGAAAAAGATTTTCTTACACTAAAAAGTTGATAAAAGCAAACTATGAACTCAGCAATAACTGTGCCAATCGCGGCTCCTATTGCACCGAAACGTGGTATGAATATTAAGTTAATAGAAAAATTTGAAATAGCACCTAGTATTGCAGATGTAATAAAAATTTTATCTTTTTTACTTGGTATTAAGTATTGAGACCTTATCACATTTCCACATGCTAAAAACAGTACCGTTATAGCCAAAAATTTCATAATTACACCAGTTTGATAGAAATTCTCCCCATAATATAGCAAAGCAAACTCTTCGGATATTGATATAATACCTATCATAGCTCCTGTAGCAAAAGCCAATACTATAAGCATTGTTTTATCTATATATTTTCTACTTTCTTCAACTTTATTTTGTGACATTAAAGCAGTTATTCTTGGCATCATTACGGTACCAATTGCAGTAATTAAAGCTATTGGGACATTAATAATTTTCTCTGCATTATCAAAATAACCTAAGTCATTCATTGTACCCATATAACCAAGCATAATTTTATCCATAATTTTATATATACTAACAGAAATAACAGGTACAAATAGTATTAAATTTGGTTTAAAATGTCGAATAACATCTTTAAAAGATACTTTAGTAAAACATATATATTTTCTTAAGAAAGGCCAAAGACTTAGTTGACTAATAAGGTATCCACATGCCATTATTGCAATATAAATATAAACATCTTCTTTACTTTTAACCAAAATAACTATTAATAAAACTGTTGTTAATTTAACTAATGTGTTTCTAATTACTGTTAGTTTAAATTGCTCCATTCCAAAGAAAAACCAGTTTATATCAAATAATGATGATAAAACAAAAATACCTTGTATCAATGCAGCCTTTTTGTCTATTGCAAAATTCATAGTGTACAATATATATATAATTAAACAAATTGCAAAAGAAACAAGCTGCATTGTGTAAATCTCCCAGAAAGTCCTTGATCTTTTTTCAAAATCATTTTGTAATGAAGCAATTACTCTATTTCCATAATTATTTAATCCTAGCAAAGTAAAAAAAGTAAAATATAATGCTATTGAATATGATAAAGAATATGTGCCAATACCACTAGGGCCAATTACTCTTGAAAGATACGGTGCAGTAACAAATGGGAGAAAAAGTATTAAAAATTGGTATAAAAAATTATAAATAACATTCTTTTTTAAACTAGACATAATTTTCCTCTTAATTACGAATAATTCTAGCTGGTACTCCAACTGCTATTGAATTATCTGGAACATCATGGAGCACAACAGCATTTGTACCGATTTGAACATTATTCCCAATCTTAATTCCACCAATTATCTTTGCTCCAGGAAAGATCACCACATTATTTCCTATTATCGGATATTTACCATCTTTTTGACCTAGTGTAACCTGTTGATAAATTTTACAATTATCACCTATTATTACATCACGACCAATTACCACACCCAAAAAATGATCCAATTTAAAACCTTTTCCAATTTTGCAATGCATAGAAATTAATACAGAGTATTTGATCTCTAGATGGTTCTGTATTAATTTTTTTATTAACTTTGATTTTACTTTTTGCATATATGCAATCCAAACTATTACTCTAAAATTTGGATTAAACAGCCAATTATAAAGGATTTTAAATATATTAACCTTCACTCTACCTGTCATTATTTTATATTCGGAAATTATTGTTTTTATCATCTAATTCCCCCTTTATAGTCAATTATTATTTACTTTTATTATGAGAAACTAAATTAAGATCAATAAGTTGCCCAAATTGATAATCGTATTTCTTCGGTTCAAATGGTGCAAAACCACACATATGGTAAAAAGTCATTTCTCCAAAAAATACACTATCTTCAGATTCATAGAAATCTACACGTACAAATGGAATATTTTCTGATAATATTGTCGCCAATTCTACCATTTCTTCATAATATTTAGGTTTTGTTAAACTTTTTTCCCCCGCCATTTCATGGCCATTTTTTACTGGAATATGTTTAAATGTTTTCACATCAAAAAAATCAAATTTTGTATCTATCATTCTATCCGAAGCCACGTACATCAGTACAGGTTTTCCATTTGCACAAAAAAACTTATAATCCTTTAATTGGTCACCCGATTCATCAACCAGATACTTTTCTGCTATAATACGCGGCTTAACATCTTTATAAACCCACTCCCTTCCGTACAAATAGAACTTTCTTTTTAAACTTTTATTAATTTTTTCCTTTGCCTTATTTAAATCCATTTTCTGTTTATCTTTACAAATTACCAATCCACCGGAATCGTGAGTACACTTTAATACGAATTGCTGGGGTAATTTATCAAAATCAATTTCTTCAAAACTATCCCAACATCCATAAGTAGGCACAACATATTTACTACCAATTTTCTCTTTAACAAAAGACTTTACCTCATATTTATCTACTAAACGTGTATATGAAGGATTACGGTCATATAATTTTAACCACTGTATTTTTTCATTAAAGGTTTGAGGATTTACAAGATTTAACTTCTTACCAAAGTGGAGATAATACATAAGATGTAAATATGTTTTGTCAGATAAAATCCCTCCCTACCCGACTTAAGGCAGCTATAAGTAATTTCTTCGGGTTATATACATATTTTATAAATCTCATTCAATAATCCTCTTTCTATTATTCATTTTTTTTATTACTTTTTTTTCTTCAATTGATACTTTTAAAAAGTACTTAATATAGTATGCCCAGAAATCTAAATGAATCAACGCTTTCCAAAAATACTGAGAAGCAACACCTCTAAAATCACGATAAAAAACGGCACCTTTTATTGACATTAAAAGCCACATAAAATAACACTCTCTTTTAAACTTTCTAGGCTCGTAAAGCATTAATTCATTATTACGTTTTATAAGAGTACTTATATGCCTTTCATATTCTTTAATGCTAGCACAATAATTTCCAAACACAATACTGTAGTGTAATAGTTGAATTTTGTCAGTCAAGTATTCTCCTAGTAAAGGCTTTAATAGTTTTTTTTGAACAATCATGGCACATTGCTTCTGTTCTTCACTATTTGCTATTGATGCTTGACTTTCATGAATTCGGTATTGTAGTACAACTTCATCTAGTACTTTAATTTTTTTTACCGTCATACAATCAGCCCAAAGCATATAATCCTGTGACTTTTTTATAGTTTCATTATATTTAATTCCATTTTGTACAAGCAAATCCTTATTTATCATTGCTGTAGGATGTACCAACGCACAATTAAAAAAAATCATCCTCATCTTTAAAACTTCAAAATCTTCTACTTTTGACATAAAAATTTTATTACTGCCTAGAACCTGAGCATAGCCGCCTAACACAATTACATCCGGATTATTTTCTAAAAATGCAATTTGTTTTTCAAACCGATCCAATTCACTAATATCATCAGCATCCATTCGAGCTATATATTTCCCAGTAGCCAACTCAATCCCTTTGTTTAAGGACTTTGTAAGCCCTAAGTTAAATTCATTACGGATTAGTTTAATTCTCGGATCCTTATAACTTAAAATTGTTTTAATATTATCTTTAGTTGTACAATCATCAATTATAAGAAATTCAAAATTACCATACGTTTGGTTCAGAATACTTTCAATAGCTTCTCTTAAAAATTTATTATCTGTTCTATAAACAGACATTACTACCGATATCAACGGAGTACTATTTTTACTCATACTCTTATTCCTTCCATTTAAACTAATTACTTCTCCATACTAATTTATAATTAAACGGTTTAATTCCACCAAAAATATAAAGAATTGCTATAATAAAAAACGACTGTGGAAAAAGTAGTTCATATTGCCACTCACTAAAGAATACCGTATAGAGCATGAATATCGACAAACAATTCCAAAACATATTCCTATTGGAATTAGCATATACATAATTAACTATAAACGCATAAATACTGGGGCCTATTATTATTCCTAATACCCCAAAATCTTTCATAAATGGATATAAAGCAGTTGAAACTGCGTTCCCCTTTATTGTAGGTGTAAAGTTAATAAACTGATTTACATACGATGTAATTATATTGTCTGCTCCCGCATAATCATGTCCAAAAAGTCTAGAATATCCAATTTCAAATGGTGTAGATAAAAATCCAAAAGTTGCCCTTCCAAAAAGAAAATTATCTTTTAAAGCAAATTGTTCTGGATTCTCGATAATATAATTTAAATATATTATTGGCCCTGTAAAGTAATAGTATGCATTTTGCAAAGCACTGGTGTCATTAGATAAGCTTCTTTTAGAACTTATAAAAATCATAAACACTACAGCAAAAACTATTAAAAGCTTTATAACTATATTACTTTCTTTAATTTTTTTTAAGACATCTTTAATTTGTTTAGAATTAATTAGAAATGCAAGTATATAGAATACTAGACATTTAAATAGAGCGTTCCTACCAGCTGTAGCAAGAACAATCATAACAATTCCAATTATTGAAATTAATAATAGAGTAATATTGGTTTTCTTTTTTGTTACTAAATACGCTGAGATTATTGTTGTAGCATAAAAAATCGGAAATATTATCCATTGACAAATTAATGCTTGTTGCGTGTTAAATATCACATTAATTGTATTTGCATTTAAATAGTAGAATCTTACTTTTTGCCAATCTCCAGCAGTAAGCAGTGGGACAGTTTTTACAACAAAAGGTATCAACCAAATAATTGCTACTATATTTAAAATTAATAATAATAAATTCGTTCTGCTTTCGGAAAAACTAAATTTTTTATTACTGAAACCTATTGTTTTATATCTTAAAAAAGTGATAAATGATATCAAACTAAAAAACAATGTACTAAGTAATATATAAAATATTGTTTTTATAGAAGGTATATATATATCTAAAAATCCTTGACTTGCCAAAAATGTGAAACCAAGCCACATAGTACTATATATTGAAACTGGGTTTATCTTAAACTTATACACTTTAAAAGATAACATCATTAAAACAAAGTATGGTATCAATATGAGTAGTGAAAATATTAATATTTGCATACCCGCCTCATTCTAATATAAAAATTTTTTCAAAATATCTTCCTAGTATACATTATCTAATTACAAATAATTTAGTTCCATCAACTTTTCTATGATGGCTAGTATAGATTCATGGATACACCTAAAATAAGTTTTATAACACTGACTAATTTAAATGGAAGGGAAATATACTTATAGAAAACTAACTTATCGAAAAAATTATGGAATAAATTTGAAATTATGTGTTTTTCTATTAGAATACATCTTCCACGAAAAAAACGTTATTCAAATTCATCCCAGAAGATTTTTTTGCAAGGTAAAATCATCATTAAAGCTCCACTATATTACTAACTGTTTGTAATTTCTACATTATAGGTCGGAGAGCCTATTTTCATCTCAGGTTGAGAGCAAACAGATGAGGGATAATATTATGAATAATTTCTAATAAAACTCCTTTATTGCTAACTTTATGAATTTATGTGTTTAGTTTTCTCTTAAGATCAATTTAAGTATTTCGTGCATATTTGTAATATAGCAATCTTGCTTATATTTTTTTTCAACACATTTTCTATTGTTAATAATCATTCTAGTTGCATTATTATCTCGAAAGATAGAAACAATATTATTTAGTAGAGTATTTATATATATCTTATTATCGAGGGATAAAACTATTCCATTCACACCATCTTCTACAATGTCGGGAATACCAGCATGATTTGTAGTTACAATCACCATACCGTTACCCATAGCTTCCAAAATGGAAATTGGCTGACCTTCATTCGGATATCTAGTAAGCAAAATAAAAATATCACTTTGCTTTAACAAATCTTTCTTTCGCTGGCCGTCAACAATGCCATGGTAGGTAATAAATTCTTGAAGCTCATTTTCTTTAATATAACTTTCGAAGAATTGTCGTTCACTATCCTCAAAAAATTTACCAGCAAAATTAAAATGTAACCGCTTCTTGCTGCCAGTAGCAACTCGTTCTTTCTCCCGCTTAGCCATCTCTAGAACTTCAGGATAGCCTTTACTCCTAATAAAATTGCTTAAGTATAGAACATGCAATACTTCCTTTTGAAATATTGCCGATACCTTTTCCTCAAATTCTGTGTCTGACATTAAGAAAACATCGTCAACACAATTTGGTACAACAAAAATTTTATCTTCATTGATCATTCCCTGAAATATGGACTTTAGTGCGGGACCAAGCACAATCACACCTGCTAAATTATTTATGGCTTTGTAATTCATTTTCTTCTGCCAACCTTGCAATTCAAAATCTACCAGCTTGCGATAATAGCCACCATGAAGATGAATCAAACATTTCTTGTTTTGAAGACTAAGTAGTTTAAGTATTATTAGATCTCTAATATTTCCTCCTCTGGTCTGACTAATAGTAAAATAAAACAAATCTGCTTTGCTTTTCCAAATTTTAATAAGATTCCTTAGAAATCTTTTATTGTTCGTAATATCTACCTTTTCAAAATCAAACTGTTTAGAAAGATTAGAATTATATAGTGTCTCCACTGCTTTAGACAATCCATGCATTGGTGGTGGAAACTGTGCTATAAAACATATTTTTTTCTTTTTCATTGAATTATTCCTTCTCTATATTTGTATTTAGATACCGGACCACTCTAGCAGGATTCCCAGCAGCTACACAATTTGCCGGAATCTCACCACTAACTATGCTGCCGGCACCAATAACTGCATTGTCACCAATTTTGGTTCCTTTTAAAATCAAACAGTTACAACCTATGAACACATTCTCACCAATTTCAATTGGCCGAATTCCCATTTTTTCATTTGGTGTTTTCCTCCTAATTTCTGGATCAACTGGATGGAAATCATTATCAATAATTTTCGTATTTCCGCCAATCAGTGTGTTATCACCAATTGTGATTCTTTTTCGTGCATAAATAGTAGCACCTGAAATCCCCACATTATTTCCAATACGGATTTCTGCATCTTTAGTCCGTGTCACAATAATAGTTCTCTGATAAATACCGACCAGATTTGACAAAAAAGATGATTTGATAACTACATTATCGCCAATGGATAAATTATTACCAGACTTGCTGAAAATAACCGGCAAACCCTTTAATATTAGTCCCTTGCCATAACGGACCTTATTTAAACGCAGGAAGATCTTAAACCAATTACTATTCATTTAATTACCTCCCGCAGCTCTCAATTTCTTTTACATACTTCTTTATAGATACGTCTTTAGTCAGATTCTCAACCAGATACTCTCTTCCTTTTCGCCCCATATCAACCAAAGCGGAATCGCTTCTTAAATAAAGAATACGTTTAATAATCTCTTCAATCCCCTCATAATCTCCGGGCTCTGTCACATATCCGCACCCTGTTTCTTCTATAATTAGCCTTGCTTCAGATCCTTTCTCCAGTACCCCTAACACTGGTTTTCCTGCTGCCATTACACCATATAGCTTGCTTGGAACAGAAACACCACGAATGCCTTTCGCATTTACCACCCAATGAATATCTCCAGCATTAAGACTGTAGAGCAGATCTGCTTTTTCCTGATATGGAATAAAAACCACGTTATCTAACTTATTATTTTCCTTATACAAGATAAGTTTGTCACGAACAGATCCCTCACCAACAAAAGCGAATACAACTTCTTCCTTATCTTTGAATTTTTTAATTACCTTCATTAAATTTTCCAAATCATAATATAGGCCAATGTTCCCTGAATACATGATGACAAACTTATCATTTAATCCATATCTTTTCTTAAATGCTAAAACCTTCTCATTGTCAGACTCAAGTGGGTAAATTTTATTCTCATCAATCCAATTATTTATGAACACATGCTTCGGTATCTTCTTATCTTTGAATCTGCCTTTCAGCGTTTCAATCATATCACGACCAACAACAATTACCTTGTCTGCACATTTACAACTAAATTTATCAAACATCATCATAGCTTTCAAAATAAGTTGATTTTTACTGTAACCAACAGCCATGATCTGCTCTGGATTAAAGTCCTGAATATTATAGATATATTTTGCGTTCTTTATCATTTTTCCCCAAACACCAATCAGACCTCCAAGTATAGGAGGTTGAGAAATGGAAAACACATAATCTATCTTACCGACCTTAAATGTTGTAACTAAAGCACCAAAGAAGTAGGAAAGTATATTTTTAATTCTGCTCATTTTGTTGCTTTTGGTAAATTCCGGTACACGGATTCGTACTATTTTTACACCGTTGATTTCTTCCTTATAAAACTTTTTTGTTTTGTACTCAGCAGGAACAATTCCAGTATAGGAAGGAACAACACAAATTACTGTTATATCAAATTCATGACGCATTCCTTCCGCTAGCTCTTTTAGAATTTGGCCGGTGGATGCTACATCAGGATGATAATAGTGGGCATATATCAGTAATTTTTTCTTTACATTTGGTACAATATTTGTCATACCCAAACTCCGTTTCTTAGAATAAATATCTAAATGCAAATATTATTAAGTTATCACCTTTAATAAAGACTAATTTTATAAATCCAAACTTCTATTATTTAAGATATGAACTTTTTTAAAAAAACTCCTCCAAATCTTGTTTAATAAAAACGACATAATAAACAAAATAAAAGGAGGGTAATTCTATATGCATATATCAATTAGAATAGTTATTATTTGTTAAACAACTTCAAAATTGGTTATTTAGTTTGAATTAATCAAACATCTTTTTGACCTTATCTTCCTTTGCAACCTTCTTCATATCCGCTTCAACCATAATCCGGACTAATTCTCCGAATGAAGTTTTTGTCGGATTCCAACCTAATAACGTTTTAGCCTTGGTTGGATCCCCCAATAGTTGATCCACTTCTGCAGGACGGAAGAATTTAGGGTCTACTTCAACAATTACTTCTCCATTTAATTTATTAATACCTTTCTCTTCAATACCTTGTCCTGTCCACTCAATTTCAATACCAACATGTTTAAAGGCCAATTCAACAAATTCACGTACAGAATGCATTTCACCAGTTGCGATGACAAAGTCTTCAGGTTTCTCATGTTGAAGAATCATCCACATACATTCAACATAATCTTTTGCGTAACCCCAATCACGTAAAGCATCTAAGTTTCCTAACTTTAATACCTTTTGTTTACCTTGGGCGATACGTGCAGCTGCAAGAGTAATTTTACGGGTAACAAATGTTTCGCCTCTACGCTCTGATTCGTGGTTGAACAAAATCCCATTAACTGCAAACATATTGTAAGATTCTCGATAGTTCTTCGTAATCCAATATCCATAAATTTTTGCAACACCATATGGAGAACGTGGATAAAAAGGTGTTGTTTCCTTTTGTGGAACTTCTTGGACCTTGCCGAACAATTCAGATGTTGAAGCTTGGTATACACGAGTTTTTTTAGTTAATCCCAAAATTCTTACTGCTTCTAATATATTTAATGTACCTTTTGCATCGACATCCAATGTGTAGCCAGGCATGTCAAAAGAAACACGAACATGCGATTGGGCTGCAAGATTGTAAATTTCGTCCGGCTGAATATCACCTATTATTTTCGTAATATTTAATGCATCTGTTACATCTCCATAATGTAGGTGAAAGTTTTTATTATTAATTAAGGCATTCGCTTCTTCTTCTGTTAAAATATCTTCTAAACGCTCTTGGTTATAGGAAGAGCTGCGACGGATGATACCATGGACTTCATACCCTTTTTCTAGTAAAAATTCTGCTAAATATGATCCGTCTTGTCCTGTTACACCTGTAATTAATGCTTTTTTCATTTTGTCCTCCAAGTATGTGTTAGTTTACTTTTCTCAGTTCGTTTTCCAAATACCATTGATAGGCTTTCTTTAAGCCTTCATCCAAAGAAATTTTTGCTTTCCAACCTAATGAATTTAATTTGGTTACATCGACTAGTTTTCTCGGTGTTCCGTCTGGTTTGGTTGTATCAAATTGAATCTCACCTGTATATCCAACAACTGCTTTAATTTTTTTTGCTAAATCCTTGATGGCAATATCTTCTCCAACACCTATATTCACAATTTCATTACCTGAATAATTGTTCATTAAGTAAATACACGCATCAGCTAAATCATCCGAGTATAAGAACTCACGTCTTGGTGTACCCGTTCCCCACACTTCAACAAAGGGTGCTTTATTTTCTTTTGCTTCATGAAACTTTCGAATTAATGCCGGTAATACATGTGATGTATGCAAATCGAAATTGTCATTTGGACCATATAAATTTGTCGGCATAACCGAAATATACTGCGTCCCATATTGTCGATTATAGGACTGACACATTTTAATACCAGCAATTTTTGCAATCGCATAAGGTTCATTAGTTGGTTCTAGCTCACCAGTTAATAAATACTCTTCTTTTAATGGCTGTGGAGCCATTTTTGGATATATGCATGTACTGCCTAGGAATAGCAGTTTTTTTACATTGGTACAGTAGGCTGCATCAATGATATTTGTTTGAATTAATAAGTTATCACGTATAAAATCAGCTGGATATTCATTGTTCGCTACAATACCGCCAACCTTTGCAGCAGCAAGAAATACAAATTCAGGCTTTTCTTCAGCAAAAAAATTGTCTACCGCATATTTATCTCTAAGGTCTAATTCCTTACTTGTACGAAATACTACATTCGTGTATCCTTTTTCCTCTAATTTTCTCACAATAGCTGATCCTACTAGTCCACGGTGTCCAGCCACATATATTTTCGAGTCTTTGTTCATCATAAATTTTGTACCTCATTTCTAAAATGCGTTTTTCGACCCAAATAAAACAAAAAACGTTTTGCAAATAATTTTCATATCAAATAGAAAAGAACGGTTTTGGATATATTGAAGATCCAGTTCGACCATTTCCGCAAAGCCAACACTATTTCTAGCACTTACTTGCCATAAACCTGTACAGCCGGGTGTAACCAATAATCGTTGTTTATCATAATCAGTGTATTCAGCTACTTCTCGAGGCAGGGGTGGACGAGGTCCTACTAAACTCATATCCCCTTTTAACACATTGAAAAGTTGTGGCAATTCATCAATACTTGTTTTTCTAATAAACTTTCCCACTTTTGTAATTCGGGGATCATCTTTCATTTTAAACATTGCCCCAGAAACTTCATTATACTTTAAAAGCTCTTCTAACTTTTCCTCTGCATTGGATACCATAGAGCGGAATTTATACATTTTAAATACTCTACCATTTAATCCTACGCGCTTTTGCGAGAAGAAGATTTTCCCTTTGGGGTCTTCGATCTTAATTAAAATACCGATAATAATAAATAGGAAGCTTAATAGAATGATTCCGCATGCTGCACCGAATATATCGATAATTCTTTTTGATAACAAATAAAATTTGCTATCATTTATTTTAATAATTGTAGTATTTTTATCAAAATAATTTATATCACTATTTGTTAGATTATCCAACCTTGACCCCTTCCTCTATCTACAACATTACTTTCTCTTTCTCATATGTAGATACTAAATTTTTCAGGTATTCTAGCATCTCATCATGGAGGTCTTGATGCTGTATTGCAAATTCAATTGTTGTCTTAACAAATCCAAATTTTTCTCCTACATCATATCGCTTACCTTCAAAATCATAAGCAAACACTCTTTGTATTTGATTGAGCTTTTGGATGGCATCGGTTAACTGGATTTCTCCACCTGCCCCTGTTTCTTGGCGATCTAGGAACATGAAGATTTCTGGTGTTAATACATAACGCCCCATAATAGCCAAGTTTGACGGGGCAGTGCCCATCTTTGGTTTTTCTACAAAATTACTAACTTGATATCTTCTTCCTTCTTGAGAATGCGGTTCAATAATCCCGTAACGATGTGTTTCAGAATCAGGAACCTGCTGTACACCAATAACAGATGAAAGTGTCTCTTCATATTGATTAATAAGCTGTTTTAAACATGGTATTTCACTTTGAACAATGTCATCCCCTAATAAAACAGCAAATGGTTCATTCCCAATAAAGTTGCGGGCACACCAAACTGCATGTCCAAGTCCTTTTGGCTCTTTTTGTCGGATATAATGAATATCTGCCAGATTCGAAGAATATTGAACCTTTTCCAAGATGTCATATTTTTCTTTTTCAATTAAATTTCGTTCAAGCTCTGCTGCCATATCAAAATGGTCCTCAATGGCCCGTTTTCCTTTACCTGTTACGATAATAATGTCCTCAATTCCAGAAGCAACCGCTTCTTCAACTATGTACTGAATAGTAGGTTTATCAACAATCGGAAGCATTTCTTTTGGCATTGCTTTTGTTGCTGGTAAAAACCTTGTTCCTAGCCCAGCTGCTGGGATAATGGCTTTTCTAACTTTTTTCAATCGTTTCTCCTCCCATTCTTTCGTTTTTCTAAAAAAAATAGACAAAAAAATAAATATCTAACGGAAATGCAAGTGTTTTCATACTTGAACTTTCATTAGATATTTATTGTTTTATTCGTTATTAAAATTGGGCATCTAACCCACCCTCACATCATGCCCTCGACGACTCGCGTCTAAGGTCCTCCCTACGTAAGACCCACAGCATGACCGAGTGCCCCCATGGATAACGGACAGGGTAGCCTCCCCGTTCAGGCTTGTTACCTGAAAAAATTAATTGATCTATCTCCAACAATAAACAGTAGATGAAAAGAATAGGTCTTTCTTAATCTTAATAAACTTATATCTAATGATAATGATCCCAATCACAACATACATATTCTTTATTTTGTGACTAGTATCTATCATCCAAAAGACTTATAACAAGAACAAAAAAACCCCTTAAAAGAACAGAAATTTCTTTTTCTTTTTAATGGGAGTTGGCATTTCATAAATAATATTTTTCCCCTCAATCAAATATTCTGCATTTTCTTGAAAGAGATAAATGTAATCTATACCAAACTCGGATTCTACCAGATCCATTGCCTCTTCCATTTTGAACGTACGATTCCTAATATTATGGGCATCGGAAGCTAAGAAGTGAGTGAGATTTGCCTCAATTAATTGAATAGAAAAGTTTTTAATCTTTTTCCCAAAGTAACCGCACAAACTGGATGCAGTCACCTGGGTTAATGCTCCTTTTTCTACGAATCGATACAACATTTCTGGGCGTTCAATTAATTCAGCATTTCTTTCGGGATGAACAATGATCGGGATAAGCCCCTTTACTTGAATATCAAACAGTAGCTTTTCTGTATACCTTGGCACATGGCTTGATGGTAGCTCGATAAATAGGTATGGAGTGCTATTTAATGTTTGAATGTCACCCTTCTCGTAATCTTCTAAAATCTCACCATAAATCCTTGGTTCTTGTCCAGGAAGAATGTTCACTTCAATATTTGCTTGCCGTAGGGCTTGATTCAATTCCTCCACTTTTTCTATGATCAGTGGTTTACGATTGTCATATTGTGAATTCAAATGAGGAGTGGCGATGATCGTACGAATCCCTTCCTTGGCCGCTTCCTTTGCCATTAATAAACTATCTTCCATCCTATTGGCGCCGTCATCGATGCCAGGCAAGATATGACAATGGATATCAATCACTACGTCCACTCCCTTTTCATTCATACATTGTTTTATTTTGCACCGTAATAATAGTAGTAATTTGTGTTTTTCAATTTTTTATTGTTTAAAACAACGCCTAATAACTTACTTTGTACAGAGTCCAATAGGTCTTTTGCTTTTACTAATTGATCCTTATCGGTTTTTCCACTAGAAACAACAAGAATTGTCCCATCACATTTATTCGCCAAGATTTGCGCATCGGTGACGGCCATTAATGGGGGCGTATCAAACACGATCATATCAAATTGTTCTTCCGCCTCTCGGAAGAATCGTTCCATCGCCATCGAACTTAGTAGTTCAGCCGGATTTGGTGGGACCGGACCACTAGTGAGGACAAATAAGTCTTTCTCATTCGTTTCCTTCACCGCTTTAACCAATGTCATCTCCCTTGTAAGGACACTTGTTAATCCATAGGTATTTAACTGATTAAACGTATAATGCATAATCGGTTTCCTCATGTCCGCATCGACTAACAAGACACGTCTACCTTGTTGAGCAAAGACAACAGCCATATTAACAGCAATCGTTGATTTTCCTTCCGCAGGACCAGGGGAAGTGACCATTAATGTTCTCACTTCCTGATCAATCGAGGAAAATTGAATATTGGTTCTAATTGTACGAAATTGCTCAGAAACCGGTGATTTCGGATTGAACATCGTTACGAGTGAACGTTTATGATTTTGAACGAGTTTCTTCTTATTTTTACGAACCAACGGTCTCACCTCTTAATTTCGCCTGACGTTCTGTTCTTTTTGATTTGCTGCTTATCACATCCGAATTATCCATTTCGGCTATCACACCGAGTACCGGTACCCCTATTAAGTTTTCAATTTCTTGTTCATTTTTCACCGTATTATCCAAATACTCTAGTAAAAAGGCAAGACCTACTCCTGCCATCAGTCCTACAACTAAGGCAATTGCGATATTTAATAATGGTTTTGGTTTAATAGGAGATGGATTCTCGCTAACCTCCGCTTTCGCCAAGATGCTGACATTATCCACATTCATAATTTTGACAATTTCATTTTGAAAAATTTCTGCGGTTTTATTCGCAATTAAAGCTGCTTTCTTAGGATTCGGGTCCTGTACCGATAGATTGACTACTTGGGAGTCCTTTTCACTGCCGACAGTAATCATTTCATTTAATTGGGAAGCAGTCATATCTAAATCAAGTTCTTTTACGACTATATCTAAAATCGCTGGGCTTTTAATAATGACATTGTATGTATTGATTAATTGAAGGTTGGTTTGAACCTGGCCTGGATTGTACATCGCTTGTTCATCTTTTGCTTGGTTGACAAGAATCTGTGTCGAAGCTTGATAGATCGGCGTAAGGAAAAAATAACTCACTATTCCACTCACTAAAGCAGCCATTAAAGTTAGGCTTATGATTAACGAAAGACGCTTCTTTAATATTTCAAACAATTCTTTTAAACTGATCGTTTCTTCCATTCTGATCCTCCCTGTATCTTCTATAAAAAACCGTGACTAATTATACCATGAAAATTGTAAAAAATGACTAAAATCTGTAGGATTTTGAAATTTTTCTGGGTAACCTTTCCTAGTTTACCATAAAGAATTACAGAATCTTGTCGAATCTTGTCGTCGGGGTTAAAATTCCTAATTTTCTATCCTTTTTCCTATTTGTTTATAGAACTCTACGCCTATTAAAACTTATAATTTTTGTCGAAAACTGCCTATTTAGGAAAAATTTTCTGCTATAATGCTATCATAGAATAACTTGTATATATTTATTGGGGGTTAATTACAATATGCAGAAGTTTCTTACCGTTTTATTAGGTATTTTTCTTATTCTATTAATCTTCTTTGGTCAAACCCACTGGAATCAACAAAACAAGGCTCTTTCCTCTGATACACCGACATCAGCTAAAAAGGAATTTAACAAACAAAAACATTCAAGCGCTGAGTTGCTTAAACTTACGAAGAACTGGCCAGCGGAAGCTGTGGAACGATTTAAACAATCTTTGAAAAATAACAAACCATTTAAAATATTATTTGTTGGTTCCCCAGCCATTGGCTCAGATACTGAGGGGGCTTACGCACTTGTAAAGCAGAAACTTAAGGAAACTTATGGGGATCATATAGACGTTCAATTAAAAACCTTTGATATGACTTCCACCCAATTTATTAACAATAAGAAACAAGATGAGATTCGTGCTGAAGCAGCTGATTTGTATATTCTTGAACCGTTCATTTTAGAAAACAATGGGGAAGTGTTAATCGAGAATACATTAATGGATTTAGCAACCATCATAGATACTGTGAAAGTCGCAAAGCCTGAATCAACAATGATTCTCCAGCCATCCTACCCATTATACAACGCGAAAATCTATCCCCGTCAGGTGGAAGAGCTGAAGAAATATGCCGAAACCCATCAAATTCCATACCTAGATCACTGGACCGCCTGGCCAGACCCAGCGACAGAAGAGTTGAAAAACTATTTGACCCCAGACCAAAGTGCTCCGAATGAAAAAGGGGCTCAAGTTTGGAGTGACTATTTAATTCAATTTCTCATCAGTAAATAATCTACTGACAAAGGGTGTCCCAAACGTATCACTATTAGGGACATCCCTTTTTGTTTACTCTATTAAAAAACTGCCGAAGTTCTCCTTCGACAGCCATTAACTAATAACTATTTGCTTTAGATCTGTCTTTAAATCTTCCAATAATTTCTCAACGGTCATTTCCGTTTCGTTAACTCCCTTTTCATACGCCTTTTTCACAATCTTAGTAAACTCGTCATTTGCTTGATTGGTTCTCTCTTGTTTATGATTCAACGATTCAATCCTCCATCCAACGTATTTAGCGTCATCTTACTAGAGGAAGTTCGGAGAAGTAAATAAGTTGGCTGAAATTGTAAAACATTTGTGAATTTTGTAGATTTCTTTTAAAAGAGGTTATCCCTTCATAACGATTCGAAATAAGGAATTAACAAAATTCCACTATTTTATTCTATCTTTTTTCCTATAATTTTGATAATCTATTTTTGGTATGCGAAATTTGTAAATATTTTGGAGGTGTATTTGTTTGCGGTCAGAAAGAAGAAAAAATAGAAAATGGCTAAAGATCACTGGTATCCTTTTTCTTGTTCTAATTATTGGAGCAGGAGTTTATGGATATTCTGTATATAAATCATTTAAAACTGCTGTGAATACCATGCATCAGCCGATTGATCGAAAGCAATCAGAAAAACGTGAAACTCCTATCGAAGTTAGTAAAAAAGACCCATTTTCTGTGTTAATGCTAGGGGTGGACCAGCGCGGCAATGATCGCGGTCGTTCGGATACGATCATCGTCTTGACGGTCAATCCAAACAATAATTCCGTTAAAATGCTCAGCATTCCACGTGATACTCGCACGGAAATTGTCGGAAAAGGAAAACAAGATAAAATCAACCATGCTTATGCATTTGGCGGAGTTCCAATGGCGATTGATACTGTAGAAAACTTCCTTGATATTCCGATCGATTATTATATTCAAGTGAATATGGAAGGCTTTAAAGATATTGTCGATGCTGTCGGTGGTGTTACCGTTCGAAATGATTTAGACTTTAGTTATGATGGCTTCCATTTTGCTAAAGGGGAAATCAACTTGAATGGTGAAGAAGCATTAGCCTTTGCGAGAATGAGAAAAGAGGACCCTCGCGGAGACTTTGGACGCCAAACAAGACAACGTCAAATTATCCAGGCGGTTATTAACGAAGGAGCTAGCCTATCCACGTTAACGAACTATTCGAGCATTTTTAGCGCCCTTGGCAAAAATGTCAAGACAAACCTAACTTTTGACGAAATGGTCGATATCCAAAAGAATTATAAACAGGCCAGTCAAAATGTTGAACAAATGGAAATCAAAGAACAAGGAACAAAAATTAATGGCATTTATTATGGAATCGTTTCTGCGGAAGAAAAACAACGAATTCAAAATGAATTAAAAGCCCAATTGGAATTAAAATTGCAAGCGAGCAACTAATGATATATACTCCATTAAAAGGTATCCGGTAACCGGGTGCCTTTTGTTACAATCTTTATTTTTAATTATTGGGCGAACAGCCCTCATGGAAGGTAAAACCAATTTTTGAACAGTTGCCATATGATTCGTAACTCTTCTAATCCCCCAACCAATGACAAAATCCATTTCGGTCATTCTTAATATTCTATCTTGAAAATTTAAATGACTTTTTTCCTGTTTTCTACCACAATTTCCACAAATTTTTTAGAAACCCACCCGAATTCTAGGAAACTATGGTAAAATTTATAGAATAAAAAAATAAAAAGAGGTGATTTTATTAGATGAAGAAAACCATTATTCGTGCTTTATCGACAACGGCACTCATTTCAATGGCCTACGCTGGAACGGCCAATGCCAGTACATATAAGGTGGTAAAAGGGGATGCCCTTATTAAAATTGCTAATCGTTACAATGTGACAGTAACTGAACTGCAGAAATGGAACAATCTTTCAGGGACCTTAATCTATCCTGGGCAAGTGCTGAAGGTATCTGCACCAGGTAATACCACCACGGCACCTACAACAAGCGGATCAACGCAACAAAATACAGGGAATACGAGCAATTCCGTTACTGTACATATAGTTAAAAAAGGGGATTCTCTTTGGAAATTAGCCAGAGATTATAAAACAACGATACAGGATTTGAAATCACTAAATGGTCTAACTTCAGATATTATTTATGTGGGACAAAAACTAAAAGTTACAGGGATAACAACAACATCCACAACAACAACTGTGAAAAATACTTCTACCAATCAGGTTTCATCATCCACAGAAAATGGTACAGGGACTGTCTATACCGTAAAAAGTGGTGATTCGCTCTGGAAGATTGCGAATCAATATGGGACAACCGTTGCAAATTTGAAATCATTAAATAGCTTAAAATCAGATCTCGTTTATGTAGGACAAAAACTGAAGGTTTCTGGAGAAAAAACAATGACGGAAACAAAGCTTTCCCAACAGACTCCTGCTCCTACCGGGTCCAGTGTGGCTGAAAAAATGATTTCGGTAGGAAAAAGCGTCCTTGGTACGCCTTATGTTTGGGGTGGTAATTCAAAATCAGGATTTGACTGCAGCGGATTCATTTATTACACCGCCAACCAAGCCGGTTACAAGATTGGCCGCTATTCGGCAGCTGGCTATTATGACCGCAGCTACTATGTCAACACCCCTCAACCAGGAGACCTTGTCTTTTTCGAAAACACCTATAAAAAAGGCATCTCGCATGTGGGAATTTATCTGGGGAATAATCAATTTATCCATGCCAGCTCCTCAAAGGGAGTAACGATTTCCGATCTAAAAAACCCTTATTGGACACAGCATTTTGATAGTTTTAAGCGATTCTATTAATCTGAAAAAACGCCTAAAAACTAAAACGGCACCGCAATTGGTAGAAACCATTATGGTGCCGTTCACTATATGGAAATCTATTTTTTTGCCAATATGATATTAGTTAAGGCGGAGGGAAGCCATCTTGGACCATAAAGAAAAACTATCACAGCTTAACCACTGCTTGGGAATCTCCAACTAGTAATTGCTTCAAATCAACTTTTAACTCTTCTATTAATTTCTCTACCGTTATTTCTGCTTCATTCATGCCTTTTTCGTATGCCTTTTTTAAAATCTCAGCAAAATCGGCTATTGCCGGGCTTGTCTTCCCTTTTTTCTGATCCAACTGTTCAATCCTCCCCATCTACATAATTAGTCATATTTTACTATGATAATAGATTATTGTAAATATTTTCCCGGTGAATATTGTAAAATTTTTGGAGTCATTGTAGATTTTGGATTATTTTTCATTTTAAAATTTAGCTCAAAGAAAAAACCACTTTTTCGTCAAGCATGGTATGATGAATATAAGTTAACCTTTTTGTGAATTAAGTTAACATTTAAGGGGGAGTAATGGTGTTAAAATTAAGAGGCCATCATCTATTTTGCCTGCTTGGCTATCGGGGAATGGGCTATTCCGAAGAATATGTGAAAAACATGACTATTCTTCATCAAACGTTAAGAAACGAGCCAAGCACATTCATTCAGCTCGTAAATGGACCGGATCAATTGTGTGAGAAGTACCCTAACTCTGGCGATTATCATTGTGAAAACAAAAATATATATGAAAAAGATGCTATTATATTGAAGAAACTCGGGCTTGAAATCGGTCAAATCTTGAGTTGGTCAGAAATTGAATCACAGATCCGTAAACACGCAGTCCCTTCTGATCTTGCAACCATCTGCGAATCCTGTTCCTGGCGCGCCTATGGAGTGTGTGAAGAAGGAATGCAAGAGATCATTGAAGGAAAAGGACTACGGGAAGTGAAATAGCAAAAGATTGGGGAGCGGACTGCCGCTCCTTTTTTATTTTCATTGAATCTTAAGCATGCTGTTCTTCGGCAGCCATAGCCTCTGCTTTCGTTTTGTGAACCGTGCCTTTCGGATGCTGTGGCGGGGCATAGATCGAATAGATTTTCAAGGGAATCGTTCCTGTATTTATGACATTGTGCCATGTATCAGCAGGAATCATGATGGCCGAATCATCTGAAACTTGCCTTTCAAATGTTAATTGGTCTTGTTGTTGCCCCATTCGAACAATTCCTTGACCTTGTTCAATACGTAAAAACTGATCTAAATTCGGATGAATTTCTAATCCAATATCTTCCCCTACCTGTAAGCTCATTAACGTTACCTGCAAGTGCTTTCCTGTCCATAATGCGGTTCGAAACGTTTCGTTTTGCTTTGCAGCCTGATTAATGTTAACCACAAATGGTTCTGGTCCAAAGTCTTTCCTTTCATTTATGGTCGGATGCAATAGACTCACTCGGTAGGGTTGATGAGGTGATGTCCAATATAGGTGCTGATTTCCATAGGGATGGGGTGCCATTCGGTAATATGGATGAAAGTAAGGATTTGAACGGGCATCGTACATTTTTTCAACTCCCTCCTAGATTTTCCATCTTATCTTATGCATTCGAAGGGAAAAAAGGAACGGGATGGCAAGATTCTATCATGTTCCTCTGATCCTCATTTTTATTTTTTGGCTATTGAGTCACCCCTCTCCTCGAATCTGGATTTTTTGGATATAATAAAGGAATATGGATTTTTTGATGTAATGGGGTCGATGCCTGTGATCGAACAGATACTGGAACTTTCTGATGAGATAAGAAATAAATTAAGTCCGTATTTGCCTGAAGATGTCAAACTTGTACAAAAAGGGCTCATGCTATATCGCCAAGGACTTGTGACACAGCTTCGTGTGGAACAAGGAGAATTTCGCGCCACTGTACAAGATGTAACACCAGCCAAAGTGCACCTAAATCCGAAATTTTTAAAGCAAAGTAAATGCTCCTGTCCTAGTGAAGGGCTGTGCCGCCATCAAATGGCCGTTTTTTTTAGCGCCTATGCTCATAAAGATAGTGTGGCGGACTGGGTATCGGAATGGCGCGAGCCACTAAGGAAGAACATGCACCAAACGAACTTAGCGACCGCCTGGGGACTAAAGACGGCAAAAGATTTGGTCAAATCAGAGGGTGCGTTAAAGCCGGACTACAGCCGTTGGGTCCAATCATTTGAAGTAAGCTTTAATACACTGGTCGGGGGAAAGAAATATACAAACCCCTTTATCATTCCAGAATTGTTCGAGATTTACTTGAAACGGATTAGGGCAAGTGCTCCGGTCGAAAAAGAGTGGCGTCTCGTTTATGAACTAGTGGCCGCAGTGGTATCGTTCCGAAAACTCGCTGTCCTGAGCGATGAACTGGGGTTTGATGAACAGACCGTACGGCGAGCTTACCATCACTCTTTTGAAAATTTGCTAGGAGATGTCGAAGAAATTGTTGGAAAAATGGGAGTACAAACCCTTCCCTTTTCCTTTGATGAATTCATCGGACATTTAAAAGATGAGGTATTTGAACTGCTTACCTGCACGAAAAAAGGATTGGAACACGAACGAATCTATATGCACCGCCTATTGTGGACGGAACTTTTTCGAAAAAAAGAGTGGCGGCAAGAAGAAGCAAAGAGAATTGGCGAGCATCTGAAGCAGCTCGAGGACGGAGAGAATCCTGTCCCCTATTTAGTCACGAGGATTCATTTATTTTTCTTACTTGGGAATGATGAACAAGCACTGGAACTGGTAAATAGTGTTCCAGAGGAATTCATCACGCCTTATATGTTGTTGTGGATTGAAGATTTTTCAGCAGCCAGAATGTGGCGTCGGGTAGAACCATTGATCGATCTATTTTTACAACAACTAAGAAAATATACCGATTGGCTCGGTTCGTATCATAGTAGTTCCGTCTTTATCCGGAAAGCACTGCGGGCCATTACGCCCTTTTGTTCGGAAAATGGCCGGGTCGATTTGTTTGAGCGGGCATTGCTAGTAATGCTGCCGTACAGTTTTGCGGATTATGAGCATTTATTGTTGGAGCGTGGTGATTGGGACCGCTGGGCCGAGCTGTACGCCTTGGTCGGGTTAGGATTTGATGATCTAGGTAAAGACCGAGTAAAACTGCTCGAGAAAGAGCGACCTGAACTGCTACTCGGAATGCTCCATCAAGCAGCCCAACGCGAAATCGATCAGAAAAACCGTGGCAGCTATCGCATGGCCGTTCGCCACCTGAAAAAACTCCGAACCCTTTACAAAAAACTAAAACAAATGGAAGAATGGGAATACTTCCTCACCCAATTACTTGATCGAACCAAACGACTGCGCGCCTTCCAAGAAGAATGCCAACGAAGCAAACTGATTTAGGTTACAGGCTTTGCTGATCAAGCGTATCGGTTCGGAGGATAACGTAAGAAGTTCCCTTATCTGTATAAAGATAATTTTTCTAACGATCGTGAGGATTCAGCATCGGTACGAAATCGTCGTTCTGACTCCTCCACTCCACTTTAAAGGAGCCGTTTTACCATGCTTATGACTAGGTTTTTGAAATTGCTAATCACGAAATTAGAGGATGGCCGCTTCCTACTCTCCGCTCAAGACAAGGAGGGCAACACAATCGATCCCTCTCAATGGAAGAATCTTGTTTTTAGCAATCATGCTGAAAGTTTTTACGGAACACTGCTCGATACGGAGACAACCAAAGACATGAAGGGCGTTGCACTGAACGGCTGGCAGCTCGTTTCGCTTTTTGCTAAGGAATCATTCAATCGCTTTATAGAGTGGGATTGGAATGAAGAAGCCGAAATTTGTCTAGCAGCCGCGGCATCGATGTATGAAGGAATTGTCGAAAAAGATTGTCTTCCGGATTTTTCGGTATGGGGGCCACATGGCGAGTTTCGCTGGAAACTGCCGGATCGAGTCGAAGACGAGTTCAATCCCTCATTTTGGGAACAGAAAATTCACCCGGAGATTATTGAAGACACTGACTCCTCCCCAACAACAGCCCGTGATTACCTTTCCGATTTGTATAACCAAGCATTGGATTCATTTTTAACAAGAAATGATTCTATGAAGGAACTATTCGGACCAAAGCTTGATTTATTGAAAAAGCAAAACATTTCCAACATGGAGCTTGCTCGTTATTTTGACGATGAAAGCTGGCTAGAGTGGGTTGGTATGAAAGAAAATGAAGCGCCATTTACGATCGGTCTTCGTTTGGATGAACCAGAAAACGGGGAAGGCAACTGGAGTTTGGATGTTTTTTTACGAGGTAAAAAAAATGTCGATGAGGTAGTAGATGTCGAAGATGTAAAACGGATTTCAGCGAGGTGGCGACCATATTTGGATAAAGTCGACCGTGAGCAAGCCCGCTGGGTAAGGCTTTTCCCTTGGCTAGGCGACGGGGATGTTGAAGTAGATGGGATTGTCCCATTGAAAACCGAGCTGACAGAGGAAGAAGCATGGATGTTTTTGACAGAGGCAAGCGAAACACTATTGGCACTTGATGTCGAAATCCTCCTGCCTTCCTGGTGGCAGGCGATGAAACAAGCCAATTTGCGGGTGAAAGCATCACTAAAAGGAACATCGGCATATCGTCCATCATTTGTCGGATTGAATGCGATGCTTGATTTCAATTGGCGTTTTTCCATGAATAATGTCGAGTTATCCGAGGAAGAGTTTCACCGGCTTGTCGAGGAAAAGCGCCGACTTGTCTATATTCGCGGTCGCTGGGTGAAGCTCGACCCACAGTTTATTCGACAAATTCAGGATTTGATGAAACGGGCCGAAAAAGAAGGATTGCATGTCCGAGATTTGCTTGAGCAAGAACTGGTGGACTCAAGCGGAGACGAGGAAGAAATCGAAAATCCGAAGGCATTTATGAAGATTCAGATTGAGCTGAACCGGCAATGGAAGCAGATGATTAAGCAGCTATCAGAGCTGAAGGAAATCCCATTGGTCCAAGCGCCGGAAGAATTGAACGGAGAACTCCGGCCATACCAGCAACTAGGGATGAGCTGGCTCTGGTTCCTACGGCAATATGGATTCGGTGCCATCCTCGCTGATGATATGGGACTAGGAAAAACCATTCAGCTCATATCGTATTTATTAAAGGTAAAAGAAGAAGGAAACATCGCGAAAAATCAAGAAATGGTGCCTGACACGAAAACTTCTTCTACAAAGGTTCCAACAAAGGCAGCCTTAATCATCTGCCCTACATCCGTACTTGGAAATTGGCAAAAGGAGTTGGAGCGTTTTGCTCCAAAGATGAAGGTGTATCTTCATTATGGTTCGAAGCGGCTGAAAGAGGAAGCCTTCGTGCAGGAAGCTCAAGAAGTGGATGTGATCCTAACTTCTTATGGCTTGAGCCATCTTGATGCTGAAGAATTCGAGGCACTCCAATGGAGCACAATTGCCATTGATGAAGCGCAAAACATCAAGAATGCACAGACGAAGCAGTCAAAGGCGGTTCGTAAGTTAAAAGGACTTCACCACATCGCCCTTACCGGAACGCCGATGGAAAATCGTTTGTCTGAATTATGGTCGATTTTTGATTTTACCAACCACGGCTACCTCGGGAGCCTCGGACAGTTCCAAAAACGATTCATTCTTCCAATTGAAAAAGAGGAGAAAAAGGAAAAAATCCAGCAACTACAACAGTTAATCAAGCCTTTCCTGCTTCGTCGCACGAAAAAAGACGAAGAAGTGGCACTGAACCTACCTGATAAGCTGGAACAAAAAGAATACTGTCCACTTACGGCCGAACAGGCATCATTATATGAACAATTGATTCACGATACATT
Source organism: Neobacillus sedimentimangrovi (assembly GCF_010614825.1). NCBI lineage: Bacteria > Bacillati > Bacillota > Bacilli > Caryophanales > Bacillaceae > Neobacillus > Neobacillus sedimentimangrovi. Next base: position 52,522 of record NZ_JAAFZF010000002.1, on the reverse strand, counting down.
TGCGGAAATTGAAAAACTGACCGGTTTTGAGCGCAAGGGATTAATTCTACAAATGTTAAGCCGCTTAAAACAGCTTTGCAACCATCCTGCTCTATATTTGAAGGAACAAGTGGCCGATCGTGAGCTTTTAAAGCGGTCCAATAAATTGGAGAAGCTGGTTGAACTAGTAGATGCAGTTTTAGAACAGGGCGAAAGCTGTCTTATTTTCACCCAATATATCGAAATGGGTGAAATCATTCGGAGGACTTTGAAGAAAAAGTTTGGCATTGAGGTGCCGTTTTTAAATGGTAGTGTATCGAAAACGCAGCGAGATATGATGATCGAGCAGTTTCAAAACCAGGAATTCCCTGTGTTCTTGCTTTCGTTGAAGGCAGGTGGAACAGGTTTGAATCTCACCGCGGCCAATCACGTCATCCACTATGACCGCTGGTGGAATCCCGCTGTTGAGAACCAAGCTACAGACCGTGCCTACCGCATTGGGCAATCACGCTTTGTCCATGTACACAAACTTATCTGCACTGGTACACTCGAAGAAAAAATCGACACCATGCTCGAAAAAAAGCAACACCTAAACGACCAAATTATCCAAAGCGAAAACTGGATCACCGAGCTTTCAACAGAGGAGTTAAAAGAATTGGTCTTTCTTGGATAAATGTGACCGTAAAGAAACAGCGGCTTTTGGCCGCTGTTTTTTGTTTGTTGATGACTCTTCTGCCATACCCATTCACACTGTCTACATGAAGGGTGATGCGGTATGACTCTTTAAGGTGTAGAATAGATTTAGGATGTGAAAGACATGAAAATCATTGATGCGCATATTCATTTAGATCGTTATGAGGATAAAGAAATCGAATCAATGTTGAAAAGCGCGGATTGGCTTGAAGCTTTGGTGTCTGTATCTTTTGATCTTCATTCCTGTAAGCGGAATCTCCAATTAAACAAAACCTTTTCAAAGGTAAAACCAGCCTTTGGATTTCATCCCGAACAGCCGCTGCCAAATGAATTCGAGTTAACCAAACTGATTGAATGGATGACTCAGCACAAAGAGGAAATGATTGCTGTAGGAGAGGTAGGTCTTCCCTATTATTTACGAAAAGACGGGAAGGTTTCCGCCCGACAGTATGGTCAGTATCTAGAACTCCTAGAGACATTTCTCGTGCTAGCGAAAAAATGGGAAAAACCGATTGTTTTACATGCTGTCTATGACGATGCCCCGGTTGTATGTGATTTATTAGAGAAACATAATATTACAAAAGCCCTTTTTCATTGGTTCAAAGGCGATCAAAAAACAACCTCAAGAATGATGACCAATGGCTATTCTATTTCCGTTACACCCGAAATTTTGTATAAAGAAAAAATCCAACAATTAGCGAAATCCTACCCATTAAAGCAAATCATGCTTGAAACAGACGGTCCTTGGCCATTTGAAGGTCCTTTTACCGGAATAAAAACACACCCAAACATGATTAAACACTCCCTCTCCACACTGGCAAAAATAAAAAATCAATCCGAAATAAAGGTTTCCGAACAAATATATAAAAATACTCGATCCTTTTATTGCCTATAAATATCATTTGTATTCCACTTAGCTGTTAGTGGCTCAGGCTATACTAGTAAGCGCATATAAACATATGAACGTTGTACAAAGGAGATTCCCTTCTGGCCTTCGATGGTAAACAGCCAAAAGATAATTTAAAGATTTCGGAAGCCGACGAACAGAAATGTAGATTTTGAGGATTTCTGGACAATGTGAACAAGGATAACCCGATATAGACACTTTTACATTTCCCTCTATTTCCCATTTTCCGTGTTAAAATCAGATAGGTAAAGGGAAAAAAGAGGTGAAAATATTGGCTAATAAAGTTCATCAAAACAAAGATTTAATTAAAGAAATGAATATGCAGCTGATGAATCTACAAAAAACTATTGAAAATATGGACGAAAAACGAGGAAAAATATTTATTGACTGGTTGAAAACGAATAATCAATATCTGGTATGGGAAGAGAAATTTGATCCTACATATTTGCGAGCATATAAACGTTCTGAAATCGTATTAGCTCATTTTGGTTTTAATGTTGGAGCAGAATATGGAGGTATGCATTATGCTGTTGTCATTAGAGACAGCTCTAAAAATAATCCAAATGTTAATGTAGTTCCCCTTTCATCATTGGACAAAGGAGAGTCAGAAGCGGATACTCATAAAGACCGGGTTTTCTTAGGTGTAATTAATGGTTTAAATGAAAAGAATGCTGTGGCCATTCCGGATCAGATGCGACCAATCAGCAAAATAAGGGTTTATAAGCCGAAAAAAGCATCAGATGATGTATTCAAATTAACTACTGAACAAATGAACTTGATTGATGAGAAGATCAGACGGATGTATACTAAACTTAGGACAGAAAGAGCCTAAAGTACACTAAAGTTAACTTAAGGAATAAAAGAACTTGAAAAACATTACGAAACGTTGTACAATCTAATCATATGTTCCGGAAAAAATGGATAATATAATATTGCCCTTTGAGTTTAAATAACTCAAGTGCGGCCCGAAAAAATTTTTAACTGTTCACCTTAGAGTGAACCAAAGAAAGGAAAAGCCATCCTCTTTGTAGGGTGGCTTTTTACGTTTTGATAATTATTTATCTTTTTTAAATGATTTATTACTAATGCTCAAACATCTTCTTTATACCTAGTTATATAACATCTATCCTTAGTCATAAGTGTCCAGGTTTTGTTTTTTCCCCTCTAAGTAGCAAAATAACGTTACAGAAAGTTTAGAAATATGTAAATTGAAGATAACAGATTTTAAGATGGAGAACAAGGGACACTTATGCTAGAAAAAACTTTAAATCAATAATATATATTTATCTCACAAAAAAATAGCCCAGCCATTTCGGCCGGGCTATCGATTTATGCGTTTAGTTTAAAATGATAACCTTTACGGTTCTTCTGCCCCAAGCAAGTGCGCTTGCCTTGTTTGGCATCAGAACATCAATTTTGTGTCCTTTAATAGCTCCGCCAGTGTCGCCTGCGATAGCTGTTCCATATCCCTCAACCCATACTTTTGATCCAAGTGGGATCACACGAGGGTCCACGGCAATCAATTTCATATTTGGATTTGCTTTGATATTATAGCCTAAAGCAGTAATGGAACCAGAATCCTCATGGCTGTAAGCGGTTGCGGAAACGTAAAGTTCACGTCCTTTAGGTGCTGAACTTGACTCTTTAGTTGGCGCAGGTGCGGATTTAGAAGCAGTAGCGGGTGCAGGTGCTGCAGATTGAGCTACCTTTGCCTTCATTGCTTCAGCCTTAATAGCTTCCATTTTCGCAGTAATTTCCTTCTTTTCCTGCTCGGCTATGGCCATTTGCTGAACAATTTGATCATATTTTGTCTGCATCGCCGTTAATGTTTCTTGACGTTTTTGTAGATTTTGATCAAGCTTAGCTTGCTGATTAGCTAGAGTCGCTTGCTGTTCTTTTAAAAGTTGTTCTTGTCTATCAATTTCTTTTTTGTCCTCTTCAATTTGTTGAAGATCTTCCTTTTGCGCGATTAAGATTTCCTTGTCAGCGTCCATAAGAGTGGATGCCGCAGAAGCGCGCTGGATGAATTCTGAGATGCTATCAGACTCAAAGAAAATGTTAATAATGAGGCCAACATTACTATTATGCTGGAGAGCAACGGCTCGCTTTTTCATAACTTCTTTTCGGCCAAGAATTTTATCCTCCAATATAACAATCTCTTCCCTCTTTTGTTGGATGAGCTTGTTTACCTCATCAATTTTGGCCTGAGTGACTGCCATCTCTTTTTTATTTTGTTCAATTTCATTATATATAGAATCTAATTCTTGCTTAATTTGCTGAATTTCTTGTTGTACAGACTGTTTTTCCTTCATCTGCTGTTCAAGTAGATTTTCTTTCTCTTGAAGCTGACTTTGCAGATCGTCTGTTTCTGCATATGTAACGATCGAACCAGAAACACACATTATTAGTAGTAGTACTGCAAGAGTAATACGCTTCAACAATTTCTGCATATTTTCTCCTCCTTATATACCAATGTTATAACAGATCAATGTACCAGAAATGTTACAAAAATATTAAAAGACTATCACAAATCGTCATATAAGTAGAAAAAATAAACAAATATTGGAATATATCTGTCATTTTAAGGGAAAAAGTGGTATTTCATATGGGGAATTTTCACCTAATATCCATGTGGGGTAGACATGATTGAAGGGGACTTTTGTTAGGGTCGATCCCTATAACTGTTGTCCTAAAAAGTGGAGCAAAGAATAGTTTTTTTGGGGGAATTGCCTGTTGAATGAAACGGTCTGTCACAAATGGTAGACCTAAAGAGCAAAAAAGGAAGTGGAGAAAAACGAGTCATTTTTCTCCACTTCCAATATTTTAATTCACTTTTTTCACGATTTTTGCTTTATCCCCTTTATTTTTGCCCATTCTTCTAGTTTCATAAAATAGATTTAATTAGATTTGTTTTGTTTATCTATTTATGAAATACATTCCCTTACCCTCATTAATGTGTAAGTGAATCCTTCGAGGACGTATTCGCCACCTATTTCTTTTTATATGGGACGGTTTGGTCAAAGGCATTCTGCCCAAGAGCTTCACCCTCCCCCCTTCTATGAGTACAAAATGGCTTAAAATCTCATAAACTTCTACTTCTGTCAGTTCACGTTTACTTGAAAAAATTTGTAATGTTCTATGGTGGAAATGGATTTGAATGTCTTGATCCTTGATGTAGAAACAACTATTTTCACTTTGGTTAAGAGGTATGTATTGAAAAAGAGAGTTGTTATTCATACGAGGTGACTGATGTGAAAGTATAATCATATCGTTAAAACGAGGTTTTCTCCTTAGCAACCATTCTCTCTCTTTTATTTGCTCCCCTATAAAAACAATATAAACCTCTCCCACTTGTACACCCCCAAATTTAGACATCATCTTACATTATTATTCGACAATAACGATTATTTTCCTGCTTGTCCTAGTCCACAGGCTGGTTCTCTCTTGAAAACCAACTCTCATTCATTTTTCCGAATATTCTTAATAACATATTAAAAGAAGGGTCGTCCAAAAAACGAAGAGGAGGTTTTCTTGTGAATTTATTAAGAAAAGGATGTTTCATCTTTGCTTTAATGATTCTTTTGACTGCCTGCGGAAGTAAAAATGCTTCCACAAATGAAATGAAGCTAGTAGAAGAAGGGAAGTTTACCTATGCCGCTTCTGGGGAATATAAACCGTTCAGCTACATGAAGAAAGATGGAACGATGACCGGTTTTGATATTGAAATAGCAGAAGCCATTGCCAAGGAACTCGGACTAAAACCCGTCCAGAAAAAGTTTAAGTTCGGTGGAATCATTGAAGGTGTCAAGTCAGGACGCTTTGATGCAGCCGTCGCAAGCCATGAGATTACAGAAGAACGTTTAAAGGTCGTTCATTTTTCCACTCCATACTACTATTCAGGACCACAAATTTTTGTACGTCCCGATAGTAAAGTTGAAACCTTAAATGATCTGAAAGGGAAGGAAATTGCCGTGTCAAAAGGTACCACCTTTGCAGAGTTAGCTAAACAAGTCACCGATCGAATTATCTTGCTCGATAGTGATGTAGTGGCACTCGAAGCTCTCAGTAAAGGGAAACACGATGCGGTAATCACCGATTTTGTCACAGGGAAGGAAGCGATCGGAGCAGGAATGAAAATTGTCGGAAAAGAAATGCTTGGTCGCAGTGAACAAGGAATTGCAGTCGCAATGGATAACGACAAGCTCCTAAAGGAAATTAACAAAGCGCTCGATAAACTCCGCGAAAATGGTACCTTAACGAAAATCAGCCAAAAGTATTTTGGAGAAGACATAACGGTCCTCCCGGAAAAGCAGTAACGGAGATCTACAAATTTCCCTAAATATTTCTCGGGGAATATCTACAAATTTCCCCATCCACACATAAGGAGGGAATTATGGATTGGTTTAATAAGTTGATTGATACCTACCCCGTTTTTCTAAAAGGCATGCTGCTGACCTTTGAACTTACGGTCGTAGCCATTATGATTGGCATTATTATTGGACTGTTTTTTGCTTTTTTAAAAATATCCAAAATCAACATTCTTGTGTGGCTTTCAGATGCGTATATTTTTCTCGTGCGAGGCACGCCTCTCATTGTACAGATTTTCGTGTTTTACTATGGATTGACTTCGCTTAATATGTCACAGTTTATGGCAGTCGTACTTGGACTTGCCTTCCACAATGGAGCCTATATCGCTGAGATTTTTCGGGGTTCCATTCAATCGATTGACCATGGCCAGATGGAAGCAGGCCGTTCCCTCGGTATGAGCGTGAGTCTAACTTATCGCAGAATCATTTTACCGCAGGCATTAAGACGCGCGATGCCGCCTCTTGGCAATCAATTTATTATTGCCCTAAAAGATTCATCGCTGGCGGCATTCATTGGAATGTACGAGCTATTTAATGTGGCCACCACCTTTGGCTCCAATACATTCGACTATCTAACCTATCTGTTAATCGTCGCTGTCTACTATCTCGTGCTTGTGTTTCTTATTTCCCTATTGGCCCGATATGCCGAAAACCGTCTGGCCATCAGCGATTAGGAAGGAGATATACGATGAAGGAAGCCATCATGGTAAAGGTTGAAAAATTGAATAAATCATTTGGAGATCTCCATGTATTAAAAGATATTGATATGACTGTTAGAGAACGCGAAGTGGTTTGTTTAATTGGCGCGAGCGGTTCTGGAAAAAGCACACTGCTACGCTGTCTCAATTTCCTCGAAATCAAAAATAGCGGAAAGATTTTTATTGGCGACGAACAGATTGAAGAACATACACATGACTTGAATCAAATACGTGCCAAAGTTGGGATGGTGTTTCAACACTTTCACTTGTTCCCCCATATGACAGTGATTGAAAATATTATGGAGGCCCCGGTTCATGTAAAAAAGATCCCTAAGGATCAGGCCTACGAGGAGGCCAAAGAGCTTCTGGCGAAGGTCGGTTTAAGTGACAAAGCGAACGTATATCCTGGCAAACTGTCTGGTGGGCAAAAGCAGCGTGTAGCGATTGCCCGGTCACTTGCGATGAAGCCGGAGGTGATGTTGTTCGATGAACCAACTTCGGCACTCGATCCAGAGCTGGTCGGGGAGGTCCTTGTCACAATGAAAAAATTAGCTCAAGAAGGAATGACCATGATCGTTGTTACCCACGAAATGGGCTTCGCCCGCGAAGTCGCCGACTCGGTCATCTATATGCACGATGGTCGAATTGTGGAAGTCGGCCATCCTGATCAATTGTTTCACACACCTACCCAAAAACGAACGAAAGATTTCTTGGATTCCGTTTTGTAAGTTCGTGTTGCCCAAACCGGAAATTGGCTGCCTGCTTGCTTTAGATTCCAGATCTTTACGTTATGCGAACTGTTACTTCTACCATCACTTCTCAGGACTTTTCATTATGCCGAGCAAACCAAGAAGCCGCCAACCATTCGATCAGCGGCTTCTAAATATAAACAGGGGGATTTTACTATTAGTGTTGCCACTCATCTGTATTTCATACCACTTTTTGAAAAATTAGGTAAATTCCTTTAAAGAACGTGATACTTTTACTCGTCTTTCCGTATTTCGTAAAATTTATTTACTTTTTTATAGCTTGATCCCTTAACCCCCTGGTACAAACGCTTTACCTTTCAACTCACTTCCTTTCTACTCTGGCAAAAGCTGTATCCATTGATCTTGCAATGCTGTCACTTGCTCCATTTTCAAAGTCATGACAAAAAACCCTGGCAGCGATGGCCAGGAGTCAAAGATGGGGAAATGTATGAGGCGATGATTGATTCTCTCTAGATGGGGAAAAATAGAGGAAATAAGATTGGAGTATTTCATTGTTCATCGTCATTTAACAATGCTCATTTTCAACAACCGTGGTGCCGCAACCATTTACCATAGATCCTCTTTATGAATACATTTGAAAAGGACTTCTCTCCCGTACTTCCAAATGATTTTCACTAATGAACCTTTCAAGCTGTCTGACACGAACTTGCAGACAGTCCACCTTTTGGTTCGCTCGTCCAACCATTTTAATTAAGCTCTCAAGCAACTCCTCCAATTGGGGCGCCTCCTTCTCTTTAAAATGCAATGACTTCTTCTCCTTTCTTTTGTTCAGCTTCCGGGGAAGGGACAGTGATATTGGATTGTTCATGTGGTTTACTACTGAGGAAACGAACGGATTCAGCGATGACCTCTGTGACATACACCCGTTTTCCTTCTTTCTCATAAAAACGGGTTTGGAGCCTGCCGGTGATCCCGACTATCGACCCTTTTCGACAATATTGGCACGTATTTTCAGCTGCTTTTCTCCAAAGTGTGCATTGAACAAAATCTGCATCAATATCTCCGTTGTGATTGCGAAAATTTCGGTTAACGGCCAAGGTAATTTGGGTGACAGCCGTTCCTTCCGAAGTCGCTCTCAGCTCGGGATTCCTAGTTAACCTGCCTACCAGGGTAACTTGATTGATCACTCTTACCAACTCCTTCACGTTTTGTTGCTTTTATCATAGTTCAAAAGTTCTATTCCTGTAAAACGGAGAAAATGCCTGTTTTACTACCATATTTTTAAGAAATGAATCGTTTGAGGGAATTTTTGTCCAGTACGACTCCCCAAATGGAAGATCCATTTGCATTTGGGTCATTTCGACAAAGATTTTTCGACAATCTTATTAAAAATGCTTCTTCCTTATGTTGTGCGTCCAGTGATGAAAATATGGTATAATGAGGAAAATGCAAACGCCTTGGCTCACTTTAGTCATCCTCCCATAAGAAGGAGTGCTTAAGTATTCGAAGGATTAGACGCTGAAACAAGATTATCTCAATGTGATAATCTTTTCGAAAAAACATGCAGGAGGTTCGGGATGAAGACATTTAAGTTATTCTCTTTAGAAGTGGTGGAAGAGGACGGCCAATCCGTAGAGGTTCCGCTTGAAGATGGATTAATTATCAATAAAGAAGACGAACGTTCCACTTGGTTAATTGAGGCCTACACTGACCTTACTTTATATGATTATTTTAAAAAAATTGAAGAGGAAAACCGCGAGATTATCGTTGAAACTGTCATCACAAAGCGCGAAAATGATCCTGCTTTTTTCCAGACAAAAATTGTCACGTTGAATAAATTTGAACATCAGATGAGCGTCTTGCTAGAAGGCCATTTACGTCGCAACAAAAGCGACTATTCCGAGCTTCTGCTTGAAAATTTATTACAAAAAGGCCTTCAGGGAGAACCCCTTCTTACCGAGTTTAAAGAAAAAATGAAAAGCAAACCGAAGCTGAAAGTGAAAAAAAATAGGTAGAGTGGGAAACCAGCCACGGCTGGCATTTATTTTATGATTTCAGGGGGAAACATATGGAATACAGTAGTTTTTTGCTTGGTATTATCATTGCCATTTATTTAGCTATCGATGCTCCTAAGCATCAAAAGCGTCCTTGGCTGTGGGCGATTCTTGGCTTCCTCTTTGGCCCTATTGCCTTAGGGATTTATTTGATCCAAACCGATCGGAAAGTCCTCGGATGGATTATTACGATTCTTTCTATATTGATCTATATTATCTTCTTTATCATCGTCATTCTCGGCGTTCTTTTTGTTAGTTTGTTGTAAAAGTAGAACGAGAAAGGGACAAGCGATTCTTGCTTGTCCCCTTTTTTTAGCGGTCTTTTCTGTCTTTGTCACGAACATCAAGGTCATCTTCAATGATTTCTTCTCGATCTGTGTTGATATCTTTTCCTGGGTCTTTGTCCGTATCTGTATTGATATCACGGGAACGATTATTGTCATCTAAAATATCTCGATCCGTATCTAAGCGGTTGTTCAAGTCATTATCAATATTATCATCATTCACGTCATCCCGATCTTCATCCGTCACATTTGGTGGGGGAGGATTTTGATCATCATCATTTACATTACACCCCGCTAATAGCATAGCAGATAGGACGGACCCAGAAAGCAAAAGAAATAGCTTCTTTTTCAAGCGTAAAACTCCTTTCAAATTAAAGTATACGAACAATTATAGATTTCCCACTGATGAAAAAAATATTTACTTTTATGTCAGAAAAGTGGAATGATGGCAAATGAAATTCCGTCCAATTTTTGGTAATTCTGGTGCTTGCGATAGAAATAAAAAATGGATGGGGTATCCTCTCCCATCCATTTTGATGCCTATTTTTACTCTTTTTTATCCCCTAAAGCAAAGGTGATTTCCGCTTCACAGACGATTTCACCGTCAACCGTTGCAACGGCTTTTCCTTTGCCAATCGGTCCGCGAAGCCGTACCATTTCCACTTCCATTCGCAGTTGATCGCCAGGTTTAACTTGCTTTTTAAATCGACAATTATCAATTCCTGCAAAAAAGGCCAAGCGACCTCGATTTTCTTCTTTTTTCAAGACCGCCACTGCACCGACTTGTGCAAGTGCCTCAACGATTAGAACGCCAGGCATCACTGGATAGTCCGGAAAATGTCCATTAAAAAACTCCTCGTTAGCAGTAACATTTTTTATGCCAACCGCTCTTTTTCCTTCCTCGACTTCAACAATCCGATCTACCAGCAAAAAAGGGTAACGATGTGGAATGATTTCTTTGATTTCATTAATATCCAACATTCTTTTAGTACCTCCTACTAATAACAGATATTATTTCCTATTCTACTATTAAAAACACACGAAAGGGAAGGGATTTCACTTCCCTTCCCAAATTATTTTCCATTATTCTTTTTGGCGATCATCTTTATTTACCAAATCAATGATATGAGTCCATGTTGATGTTTTAAAAACATCAGCAGCTTTTCCGTCGCCAATCACTCCGTATCCCACTGCGGCGCCCGCCATTAAACTGATGAACGTAAAAACAATCAGTAGCACAAGCCTAAGCCAAATGGGAAGCAATCGGATGCGAATACGCTCTTTTGGCCATACGGATTCTTTCGTCTCGGCCATCTCCATTTCGCCATCTTTTCCCTTTTTTAGCGCATCATTATATTCTTCTAACGATTGTACTTGTTGTTTCAGATGATTGACAGACATACTTATATTCCCCTTTAAATTCCGGCATTTCATTTTAAACAACACCGGACCGAGAGTTATACATATTATAACCATTTTTCCATTGGCACTCATTGAAATTTACTATGTTATTTCTATTATAAAAAATTATTCATCAAGACACATTAGTTTTTTGCAGAAAATTGTCATTTCATGAAAAAAAGCCTAATGTTTTGCAGCTTCCTATCAGCCACGATCATTAGACTTTTTATCGACCTTATTTGTAAGATGTCATACCACAGGGAATATGTAACCCCGTTATAAAATAGTTGAGCACTCATATTGTGAGTGACATTTTCCTTTTTATCCAAACTTGCGTCCCGGAATTCGGTCAATGTTATCAAGCATGATCCCTGTTCCGATCGCTACGCAATCCATTGGATTTTCAGCTACTAGTACAGGAACCTTCAGCTCTTCTGCAAGGAGCATATCGATACCGTGAAGCAATGCGCCTCCGCCTGTTAAAATGACACCGCGGTCAATGATGTCAGCGGAAAGCTCTGGTGGTGTACGTTCAAGAACACTTTTTGCTGCCTGAACAATAACTGTAACCGATTCGCGCAAGGCTTGCTCAATTTCTTCCGAACGAACCGTAATCGTGCGCGGTAATCCACTAACCATATCACGGCCACGAATTTCCATTTCCTCTGAACGTGAACCAGGGAAAACAGTACCGATGTTAATTTTGATATTCTCTGCTGTGCGTTCCCCGATTAAGAGCTTGTATTCGCGCTTAATATAGTTCAGGATTTCCATATCGAACTTGTCGCCGGCCATTTTAATGGAGGAAGAAGTAACGATATCTCCCATTGAAAGAACAGCTACATCGGTTGTTCCTCCACCAATATCCACGACCATATTTCCGCTAGGCTGGAAGATGTCCATTCCTGCCCCAATGGCAGCCACTTTTGGTTCTTCTTCTAAGTATACTTTTTTGCCACCGCTCTTTTCCGCTGCCTCACGAATCGCTTTTTGTTCGACACTTGTAATGTTAGTCGGGCAGCAAATCAAAATGCGTGGCTTGGATAGAAAACCTTTTACATTCAGCTTATTAATAAAATGCTTCAGCATAGCTTCTGTTACATCAAAATCTGCGATCACCCCATCTTTTAATGGACGAATCGCGACGATGTTTCCTGGTGTACGTCCAACCATGCGGCGAGCTTCCTCTCCCACCGCAAGAACTTTATTTGTATTTTTGTCGATGGCCACGACAGAAGGCTCGTTTAACACGATCCCACGGCCTTTCACGTGAATCAACACGTTAGCCGTCCCTAAATCAATCCCTATATCCCTTGCAAACATTTCTCTTTCCTTTCCTCCTCCAAACGGATTCCAATACATTTCCTAATTTTCAATTGTAACACATTCATTACAAAATCCATAACATTTTTATAAAAATAAAACAAAAAAATATCCGCTGTAATTGGAGAAAATTAGAAAGAGAGGTTAGGCTCCTACTTACTAAAAAAGGCAATGGTGCGTGACCACCATTCGCCTGTTTGGTTCTTATTTTTGAATTGTTTCTCCTTGTTTTTCCTCCTTTTGGTATTTCATTTTCGTTGCTTCTCCGCCTCTTAGGTGGCGTATGGATTTATGATAATCTAGTATTTCTTTTACTTCGTTTGCAAGCTCCGGATTGATTTCAGGTAATCTTTCTGTTAGATCCTTATGGACTGTAGATTTGGATACGCCAAACTCCTTCGCAATGACGCGAACCGTTTTCCTCGTCTCCACGATATACTTTCCAATCTTGATAGTCCTCTCTTTGATGTAATCGTGCACACTCTCGCCCTCCCTAAATTGGATGTGGAGTGTGAAATGAGACTCGCTTATCACTTCGACGAAATACTGCTTCCGCGTTGCTTCTGTCTCGTTATAACAGGTAGTAGGAACACCCTTTAGGCAGGCAAAACCACACAGGATCACTACTTGTGAACCCAACCTCACTCACAGCATGTACCTGCTTGTGGTCATTCCTTCCTGTTCCTCTCCCGAGACTGTGGTTGGTGTCACCAAAATGCCGTGATCAACGGCATGAATGGACCCTATTATATGCACGCGGCAGAAAGTAACCTACTTTCTGATCATACGATGAATAATCATGTCCCCGGCTGAATATCCGCTAACTTCAAACGACTCCTCACCTCAAACACTCTCTTTATATAAAAGGTTTGTAACATTGTATTAGCTTGGATAAGAGTTTATGCACAATTTAGACAAAGAGGACAAGGTATTTAAGATAATTTTTCCAGAAATTAAACCTATACATTTATTCGACAAGTGTCAGACACCATATAAAAACAAAATGGGGAATTGTCCATCAAAAGTTGACAATTCCCCATTGGGTTGATTAAGACCCTAATTGACACTATTTTATTATTTCCATTTTGTATAGATGTTTTTGACGATTTGTACAGGCACTTTGGAGCCGCCACGTTGTTGAACATTTTCAATCATCATGGCAATCATAGGGTTCGGTGTTTGTTGATTCCAAGCGATGAACCAGCCATTTTCCGTTCCTGTTGTGCCTTGTTTTTGTTTCATCTCTGCTGTTCCGGTTTTTCCAGCCAGTGGATAATCGGCCATTTCTGCTTCATGGGCGGTGCCGTCTTTATCGCTGACGACCTTTCTTAAGTCCGCTGCAATCAATTCGGCGTTCTTTTTGGAAACAACGGACTCTTTCCACACTTGGCTCTTCTCATGCTCATCCAGAAGAATCGGCTTCACCATATTTCCGTTGTTCATAAATGGCGTATAGGTAGCCAGTAAATGAACAATACTCATTTGCACCTGTCCTTGGCCATAGCCTGAATCGGCAAGTGCAATTTCGTTTTTCAAATCACCAATTCGAGAAGTTTCCAACGGATAAGGAAAATCAATTTTCTCTTCAAAGCCATATCCTTTTAAACCGTCCGCAAACACTTTTTTCCCCATATTTAGCGCGGCCTGTGCAAAATAAATATTATCGGAATTCACTAGTGCTTTTTCAAGATTGATCGGGCTTCCCTCATGAACCCGTGTGACAAAATAGCTGCCCCAAGATGAGTCCTTCTGCCATTTAAGACCTTTTATCTCTAAAGCCTGTTCTGGCGTTATCTTCTCACTCTCCAACCCAATTGATGCGGTGAGCGGTTTTAACACCGAACCTGGGGCAAAGGCTTGTTTGAACCGCGTCAAGAGCGGTAGGCCTGGATCTTCCTTCAGAACTTTCCATTCATCTGCCGTCATTCCAAGTGAAGCCTGATTCGGATCAAAAGAAGGACTGCTGACTAGGGCGAGGGTTTCACCCGTCAATGGGTTCATCGCTGCTGCTGTCCCTACCTCTGTCCCCATCTCCTCAAATATGACTGTTTGTAAATTGGCATCAATGGTCAACTTTACATCTTTTCCATTAACCACCGGTTTTTCCGCCAATACTTCCTCGCCGCCATTTTTCTTTTTGATCACAATTTTAACCCCATTCTCACCTTTTAGCTGCTCATCAAGTACTTGTTCAAGGCCTCTTTTTCCAATGATATCTTGGCTTGTGTACCCTTTATCTTTTCTTTTTTCCAGCTCATCTGCCGTGATCGGTCCAACATAGCCAATCAAATGAGCCGCGGCCTCTTTATACGGGTAAATCCTAGCGTCTACTTTCCGAGTTTTTACCGAGTCAAGAGCAATCAACTGTGAGATTCGCTCCTGATCATCCATCGAAATTTTCTTCAACGGTACAAACATTCCCGGTTTCACCCAGTTCGCACTGAGCGCCTTCTCCATTTGCTCTGGCTTTATTTTTAAAAGAGAGGATAATTGTTCTTTTACTGGCGGTGTCAATTCTCCGGCGGTGACGCCCACTTCATACACCTGTCCATTCACTGCCAATCCCGTACCATTTCGATCAAGAATTTCGCCACGTTGGGCCGGGACCGTACTCAAGCGGATGGTGTCTCCCTCTTCCATGCTCGGAAAAATAAACCTTGTATTCCAATCAACAAACCAGTTTTCCTTGTCATCCTTTTCTTCTTTTTTCAATCGTGCTTTGTGTGTAAAGTTGATCGGACCTGCAATGCTATTCATTTTCACTGTAATTGGATACTCAGCAAGCTTCTTTTTAGCCTGCTCTTCTTTTTTCGGTTTTAGGTAGTTGATCTTGAGATCAGTTATCTGTAGATCTTTGTAGATTTTTTCGTAGCGGTTTGTAAATTCTTCTTTGGAGATTTTCTTTTTCGCATCCTTCGAGAGGTAATCATACATCTGATCAAACTTTTCTTCTTTCCACAGTGCTATGTACGAAGACAGACGCTCCTCCGGTGTTGGTTCTTTACTACAGCTACTTAACACGATAGCCAAAACCATTAAAAGCAGCGCACCAACAACATGCTTTATCCTCAATTTTTAATCCCCCCGTTTATTTACTTATTTCCATTATATCACAGTTAGGTCCTCACCCCATTTTTTGTCATATGACTGTTTATATAAGTCATGAATCAAATAAACTGCCTATTTATTACTGAAACCTTCATTAATTGTTCATAGTTTGTTCATATTTACGCGTTATACTAACATATGAAAAGGATAATCTCACACTTTTCATCCCCCTTTTAAATAGATTTTAGTTTTGCAATCCGGCTTATTTAGCCGGATATTTTTTTTATAAAAAACTTTGGATAAAAGTAAGCTGCGTCGTATTTGAAAATAGATATCATGTGGAAATATGTGGATAAAAGAGGACTCAGGAAACTTGCAAAGCATTAAGAACACACTGGTCCCAGTCGTACAATACTGATGTACACACAAAAAAAGGGAAGTATTTCCCCTTCCCTTTGATTATGAAAGATTATGAATTTGATTTTTCTTTTGATTGGGTAGACTCCTCTTCTTTGTCAGAGGATTTGTCATCGTCTGATCCTTGATCACTAGACTGGTCTTTATCTTCACCAGATTTGGTTTCAGTGGACTGATCATCAGCATTCTCAGCCCCATCTTTACCTTCCAATTTCTCTTGTTGATTTACTTTCGGAGATTCTTCTACATCCCCTGTTGATACTTCTTCCTGCAAAGCGCTTAATGGTTTGTCAAAATAGCTTGATGGATTTACCGCGACGCCATCTTTGCGAATTTCAAAATGGACGTGTGTTCCAACTTTTTCATTGAATAAACTTTGTCCAGCCTTTGCAAGGACATCTCCTTGCTTCACTTTATCGCCAACCTCAACTTGAATATCCTTCACAGATTGATATTGTGTTACAATACCTTTATCATGCTCGATTTCAATCACATTCCCCAGGACTGCATCTTCCTCAACACGAGTGACTGTACCGCTGAGTGACGCCGTTACATCAAATGTTTCGCCGTCTTTCATTGTAATGTCTACACCTGTGCTTGGTTGATACGTATTATTGTAGAATACTAATGCGGCTTCCTGGTCTTCAGCTTTGGCATTGAAATCATAGAACTTTGTTTTAATGACAGCTTCATCCGCGTTTTTCACCGGCATTTTGAAGTTTTCGAAAGCTGTGTTCACTTCTACAGCTGGTGTCTGATCCTTTTTACCAGCGAGATCTGAAGACTTGTATTCATACTTATCTGTGTCACTGGCGTTAGATTGATACCAAAGAACTCCAGTTAGAATGATGGCTGCACTAGCGATATAAATGGCTGGAAATACCCAGCGCTTTTTGAATAAGCGCTTTAAGTTGGAACTTTGAGAAGATCGTTTGTTTTCTTCCTCTCTCATTTTCATCACCTCAGCAATCATTCTGAACAGATAACTAGAATTATATACACTAGTCTGAAAAAATTTTTTATTATTTGTTATTGCCAGCCGTTTTATGCAATATTTTTTTGAAAAATAGTCCTGTTCGACAGGAATCAGTAAATGAAAGAAGGAATGATCATGAAATTTGTTAAATATATGCTACTGTTGTTGCCGTTTCTATATATGGCTGCTATTTGGATCCAGTCTAGCCTGCCGTCTAATCATTTCGTAGAGTTGCCTGACTCGGCCCTCGACAAAACTATTAAAGAATCGCTCCATTTAGTTGAATTTGCGATTTTATATGTCTTACTTGTTCTAGCGGGCCTTACATTACGCCGCTCCTTCACACCAAAATGGAATGTGGCTTGCGCGATGTTTGCTGCCCTCTATGGAATTAGCGACGAAATTCACCAATCGTTCTATTCCTATCGCTCGGCCTCTCTCTTTGACTTAGTCAAAGACTTCACAGGAATTTTTGTCGCCTACTACTTCATCAGCAGCGCGCTGTATAAAGGGAAATTTGTTTGGCTGAGGAAAAAACTTGACCGAGTTGCGAAGATCCATTAAACCGCTCGTAAACTTTTATTACGGCGGTTTTTTTATTTTTCAAATGGTAGATAGTAATAGATATCTTTAAATATAAAAACACACTTTTGTTATAAGAGGTTTATTTTGATAGGGATTTTTACTTCTAAAATGGGGAAATTTAGAAGGGATTTTAATATATAGGAATCTTTAGTGTTTAAATGCCATTCGTATGATATTACATTCCAAGGCAACTGGTAGGCTTTTATTTTCATATTCCTTTTACATATTTAAAAGCCAGGCTCCACACCTGGCATAAATCCTTCCTATTTTTTCGCTGTTATCGTGGCAAGCATAGTCTCTGCTGACGTAATCTCTACCCCCTGATAATAGTGCTTCACGATTTCCTCGTAGCTCTTTCCTTCCTCCGCCATACCATTGGCTCCATATTGGCTCATACCCACGCCATGACCATTACCACGAGTGGTGATGATGATATTGTTCCCTTTACGTTCCCATGAAAAATCGGTTGACTGTAAATCAAGTGCTTCACGGATTTCCCTTCCAGTGAGAACCTTGCCACCAATATTCACCTTTGCCACACGCTTCCCTTCGGTGCGGGCAATAATTTTTCCAATCGTGTTACCAGAACCTACTTTAACCCCTAACCGCGCTTCAAAATCCTTAACAGATATTACTTTTTGGCTGTTGAATTTTGGTGAGTTTCTATCCCACGGGCTCGCAACACTTCTCAAATAAGGAATAGTGCCTGGCCAGTAATCCTCCGAATTTTCCGTGTAGCCGTTACTAGTAGAAAAGAACGCGGCATCAATTGGCTTGCCTTCATAAGTAATTATTTGCCCGCTTGTCGCCCGGACCGCCTCTTCAATCTTTTTCCTTTTCCATTCATAATCCTTCCCCCATGCCTTGCGCTGATCATTGTCGCTCATATACACTTGATGGGCTTGCGTATCCGTCACTTGTGCCCCTTTTGCTTGGGCTGCTTTTGGGACACCTTTATTATTATTGGTCATCAATCGATTTACGATATACGTTCTTGCTGTTAGAGCCTGAGCCTTTAACGCTTCCTCATTGAATTCTGCCGGCATTTCGGCTGCAACTACTCCAACGAGATACTCATCTAATTGGACATTTTCAATCTTCGATGTCTCAGATCGAAATACGGCCACTTCCACCGCTTTATCTGCCATAGGCTCCGCCTTTTCAGATGCTTGAGACTTCGAAAGATCCTCACCCAATTTGCCACTCGCCTTCTCACTCGAAAACGGCAGAACAAGCACAGCGGGAATCACCAAGGTCAAGGCAATAAGAAAAGATACTAGTACGATGAATGGTTTGATTTTCTTCATGATTGTGCCTCCAGTATGTCAAATTCACAGCCCACCATAATCCGGGTTGCGTTCTCACTAACAACATATGGAAGCGGACAAGCATTTATTACAGATTTTTATAAAATGGTGTCAGGCACAACTCATAGACAAATCACTCATTTTATCTATGTAAAAGGGACAGCCATGCATTTACGAGACGTTCCTAAACAGACATAAAACCTACCACCAAGCTTTTGTCGCTCGAAGATATCTTGCCAATAGGACGCTTGCACAAATCTATTTTTGAAATTTCTAAGCAAATAAAAACAGGACCCGTATACCAGGCCCCGTTGCTTCGGATTTTTCAAATATGATGTTTCATATGGATCTCCGTTATATGCCAGGACCTCCTTCTTCATGAAGGATTCATCGCCCGTCATAACGGCATTCATTTAAGCATTCATATCTGTCACGTATTTTGGTAGTTCGACAAATGATTCTTCCACATCGTTCACGCGTTCAATGTCGGCACCCAGAGCTGCTAGCTTTTCGTGGAAATTCACGTAGCCACGGTCCAAATGCTTTAATTCTGTCACGCGTGTAACACCTTCAGCAACTAGCCCGGTCAAAATTAAGGCAGCCGCTGCACGAAGGTCTGTTGCAGCCACTTCAGCTCCCTGTAAATTAGAAGGTCCATTCAATATCACCGAACGGCCTTCAATTTTAATATCAGCATTCATGCGACGGAATTCTTCCACATGCATGAAGCGATTCTCAAACACCGTTTCCGTAATCATCGAAGTTCCCTCTGCACAAAGCAATAACGCCATCATTTGTGATTGCATATCCGTTGGGAAACCAGGATGTGGCATTGTTTTAATATCTACTGCCTTTAAACGTTCAGGCCCGATAACCCGAATACCATCCTCTTCTTCGATAATCGTTACACCCATTTCCTCCATTTTTGCAATCAATGAAGATAGGTGCTCCGGAACAGCTCCTCTCACAAGTACATTTCCGCCCGTAATCGCTGCAGCCGCCATAAACGTTCCCGCTTCGATTCGGTCAGGAATAATCGTATGTTCCGCGCCAGTCAACTTGTCGACACCTTCAATCCGAAGAGTTCCAGTACCGGCACCTTTTACACGCGCGCCCATTTTATTCAAGAAATTTGCTAAATCTACAATTTCCGGTTCTTTTGCCACGTTCTCGATGATCGTCGTACCCTCAGCTAAAGTAGCCGCCATCATAATATTTTCTGTTGCCCCAACACTAGGGAAATCTAAATAAATTTTTGTTCCTTGAAGGCGACCATCAACCTCCGCCTCAATGAAGCCATTTCCAACTTTCACCTTTGCACCCATAGCCTCAAAGCCTTTTAGATGCTGGTCAATTGGGCGGGATCCAATCGCACAACCGCCAGGCAATGCTACACGGGCACGGCCATTGCGTGCCAATAATGATCCCATTACAAGTACAGAAGCTCTCATTTTTCTAACATATTCAAATGGTGCCTCCTCTTTCAGCACTCGAGATGCATCCACAATCACTGTATTATTGTCAAACTGAACATCAGCATTCAAATGGCGTAAAACTTCATTTATTGTGTATACATCGGAAAGCGTAGGCACATCACGTATCACACTTTTTCCATCACTTGCTAATAATGTTGCAGCGATAACAGGCAGGACGGCGTTCTTTGCACCTTCCACTTTAACCGTTCCATAAAGCCTTTTTCCGCCGCGGACGATAATCTTTTCCAAGAGTATTCCCCTCCGCGTCCATTTTCTCTATATTAATATTCAATCGTAATGATAGGGGTTCCTACAACCACTGTAGTCTGACCACCCAATCTTTCGGAGCGTATGCCAATTTGCAAATTTATGTTATTTTTCGTATCTATGATGTCTGAAAACCATGGCGACGTTGCCGAAACAGACATGAAATTCTCCTCTTTTAACGCTTCGATCTCTTTAGCATCAAAACGAGATAATAACTGATCCAGTTTTGACGATAAAGCCGTATCAATCTTATCACTTGCAATGCCTTTCATACAAGAAAAAACTGTAGGATTTCCTTGAAATATGTCTTCTAGCCTATTTTTCAATACATCATCAACCAAAAAGGCCGCTGAAGACTCATTCCAGTCTTTCCCTGTCACACTATATATGATATACGCATTGATTGGTTGTTTTGTGTGGGTCGCCAAGAATTGAAGCTTTTCCGTGTGGTGATTAGATGCTGGAGATACTGCTGTCACTTCCCATTTCTGATCGGTGGATGTAAACGTCCAATTCCAATCAGGAAACTTTTGCTTAAGCTCATCTGCAAAATTCTTAACGTCCTTTTCATTTTTCAGGCCTGTCACAACTTCACGTGCATAGAAAGACCATTCCTCGGGTAAAATATTTTCGGCTTGCATGATGGCACCAATTTTGGCCAAGTCCGATTTTTTTTGGAAAAACTCCCCGCTGACGTCATGATCATGAAGCGTTTTGGAATGAAATGCTCCATTCCTTGCCGGGTCACCATTTTCAATACTATCTGTATTTTCAGGCATTGCAGCAAACAAGCCGCTAAGTTTTGTTGATAAATCTAGGCCGGTATGTGCCTCAGTGGCTCTATTCCCTATCACAACCAGAAAAAAACAAATAACTGCAATTAAATAAAAATATGTTGTCCAATCTCTTTTCATCGTCTCTTCTCCCCCTTACTACCATTGTTTCCAAGGAGAAGGAGAGCATACTTGGGAAATGTCGTCACTTTTAGACATTTTCAAGCACCAAAAAGAGATGTTCTTTTTTGGTTTACGTGATAGATTTCACATTGACAGCTATGCAGTAATACGTCTGACAAGTAAAGAAAATTGGTTCACATAAGGTAGATTGTACTCAATATCCGCTAAGTTTGGAATATGTACGAAGTACTAAATTTTTTCCAGTTAGGTGTTTTGTAAAAGGAATGGTAATTGTTTCGACCATTGCAGATAATCAAGGAAAAAATTACTAACCAAAGATCCAATGACAATGGCTAATAATACATACAACAAACGTGCTTGAAACACATGGTTTGGTTTCAGCAGTTTATCGAGTCTTAAGGCTTGCAACGCCCACCAAGAAATGGCGATTGACACAAGATGCAACAATATGCTTATTAACGCAATTTGGCCGAATTCATTCATCCATTTCCCCTCCTTTTGCAAACCATTCTTATTGTATCACAGACAAGTGAAAAAGGTAACTTATTCATACTAAATGATGGATCTTGATTTGTAATTTTTTAATAATAAAATTAGTTTCCTCTAACGCGATATTTTCATTCTTTTCATTCCGATGGAAAAGCAATCTATCACTGTTCTTGCTCCAATCCCTCATATAGAAAAACCATTACCTATTTCTCTCTTACACAATAGCTATTCTTTATATTGATGAAATCCTAGCTTTATTTTTTTCACCAAAAAATCATTGACGCATTCCTTCCCACGAACATACAAGTTCCATTCCCCTGTTTTCAACCACCATTCCTTTTTCCTTCAATAAATTCCTTCCACCTAAAAACTAACCCTATATCAGGTACACAAAACAAAAAGAAGGGGCGAAACCCCTTCTTTCCTCATATTAAATACCCCTATATTGAACCGTAGTGTCAGCACTGCGGCGATATCAAGAACCCCCCCTTGTTCCTAATCGCCGCACTGTCCACATTACAAGGACAAATCCCCCAAATTGCCCATGATTGGTGCCTGACACCTAGCTAAAAAAGTCATCAATAATGTTTAAGTTGTTATGCATAAAGTCAAGGGCCGTATTTGGAAAAATTCCAAACCATATAGATCCGACCACGGTAATAATTAAAACAACTAAAATTCCGAATGGCATATTGAATTTGCTTGTATCAGCTGCCGGACGGAAGAAAATTTGTGTCATCACGCCAAAATAGTAGAAGTAGGATATCACCGTGGTCGCTATCATGATGGACGCAAGCACATAATGTCCTTCCGTTGCAAAAGCCCCCATAAAGATGTTTAACTTACCGATAAAGCCCGCTGTGCCTGGAAAGCCAGCCAAGGAAATCAACAAGATTCCCATTGCCACAGCTAGCCATGGTGAACGTCTATATAACCCCGCAAAATCTGTAATTTTTTCCGAGCCTGTTTTTCCTGCCACTACCTGAATCACCGCAAACACACCGAGATTCATGAGTAAGTATGCAAGCAGGTAAAACCATATTGAATAGAACATATTGGATGATAAAGTAGTTACAGCTACAAGCAAGTATCCTGCGTGCGCAATACTGGAATAGGCAAACAAGCGTTTAATATTGGTCTGCTTCAAGGCCACCACATTACCAATAATCATCGTTGCACCCGCAATTACGGCAATGTAGTCCTGCATATCCAATAAGAGTGGGACTGAACCAGGGCCCTCTGTCGCAGCAGCCCCAAAGACAGTTAATAAAATCCGAATAACAATGACAAAGCCTGCCGTTTTGGAAACTACGCTTAAGAATGCTGTAACCGGTGTTGGTGCACCTTGGTATACGTCCGGTGCCCACATATGGAATGGTGCCGCCGCTAGTTTAAACGCTAAACCTACTAAGATCATCAAAAACGAAATTCCTAGTAAATATACGTGCTGGCTGTCCATTAATACAGATAGCTGTGCAGCGATATCTAGCAAGTTTGTTGTACCTGTTAACCCATATACATAGCTCATCCCGAACAACGCAATGGCCGAGGAAATACTACCATTAATGACGTATTTCATCGCAGATTCGTTGGACTTCAGGTTGTTTTTCCGAATGCCAGCTAATATATAGGAAGAAATAGATAGCAATTCTAAGCCGATATAAAGAGTAATAAGATCACCACTGGAAGTCATGATCATCGTGCCAAGCAAGGCCGTTAAGAACAAATAGTAAAATTCGCCTTTGTAATTTTCTAATCCTTCCTTCGCCCCGTAGCTGACTGCAAGAAACATCACTAATCCTGCGCCTGCCAACAAGAGCAATTTAAAGGCAATGGCAAAGCTATCCAAACGGAACGTATCATCGAGAATCGATTCAACCGATCCGCCGGCCAAACTAGCAGTTGTAACCATTGCAGCAAAAATCGCTGCCAAACCGATCCAGCCTAGAATTTTTCGATCCATTGTTTTTGGCATAAATAAATCAAAGATGGTTAAAAGAGCGATCACAACTAGGATGATGAACTCCGGTGTCATGATGCCCCAGTTGTATGATAGTAATGTATCAAGACTCATCCTTCATCACCCTCCTAACCCAAGCATGATAGTCTCAAGTGTGGCTTGAAGCGGTGAGCTAAGGACACTTGGGTAAACACCTATTAACACGATTAACAACATGAGAACAATTACTGGAACATATTCCACACCTTTAAGGTCGACGATCGCGTCAAACTTCCGATGGGCTTGAGCAAACGTCATACCAAGAACGGCACGGAGTAAGTAGACGGCTGTCATGATAATACCGATCGTTCCGACAGCGGCAATCCATGGCTGAACCTTAAACAGACCCAAAAACGCCATAAATTCGCTGACAAATCCAGACATGCCTGGCAATCCTAACGACGCCATTGCCCCCGCTAACAAGAAACCAGCGGCAATCGGCATCCCTTTGGCAAGTCCCCCCAAATTATCAATAATGGAAGTCTCGGTGCGCTCATATAAAACCCCGACAAGGAAGAATAACAGCGCTGAAATCAAGCCATGTGAAATCACTTGGAAAATGGCTCCTTGAATGCCTGCTTCATTCATCGCAGCAAGTCCAATTAGTACAATTCCCATGTGAGAAATCGAGGAGTAAGCCAATACCATCTTAAAGTCTGACTGAATAAACGCCAAGAACGCCCCGTAAAGAAGGTTGATGACGCCAAGAATCGCCAGTAAAACAGCAAGCGTTTCAAACTGCTCTGGAAAAATTCCCATTCCGAAACGAATTAATCCATAAGCACCAATTTTTAATAGAATTCCAGAGTGGATCATAACCACCGCCGGCGGCGCTTGTACGTGCACGCGCAACATCCAACTGTGCAGTGGGAAAATTGGTAGTTTTACGCCAAAAGCAATTAGCAACGCAATGAACAGTCCTAGTTTTAAGTCTGCAGAAAGCGGCGCTGTTGGATCTGCGGTCATTTGGCTTAATAGCTCCACATTAGTCGTACCCGTTTTCGCAAAAAGAATCATGATGACAATTAACAGAACCGCTGAGCCTAGGCCGTTATAAATTAAGAAGCTGTAAGCTGCTTTTTCTTTTTCAAAATAACCCCATTTTCCAATGAGGAAAAACGTTGGGATTAAGGTAATCTCAAAAAATAGGAAGAATAGAATTAAGTTTTCCGCTGTGAATACGCCAAGCATACCCACTTCTAATAGAAGGAACAGCATAAAGAAGCCTTTCCATTCTTTTTTCACATATCGGGCAGCAATAGCGGATAGTGTTGCGACAATCGCTGTCAGGACGACGAGCAACAGCTGAAATCCACTTAAGCCAAGCTCGTAATACACCGAGAAAATAGGCTCGTTCGCATTCATCCCGCGGAATTGAATCCACTCAGCTGATACCGAGAAATCAGATAATTTTTTACCAGCTAAATAATGAAAGTAGGCTGCTAAGGATAAAACCAATGCCGGCAAAGTAGCCAAAAAGCCGACAAGTTTAATTAATTTTTCCTGCGTCTTCGGTAAAAAGGCCAACAGGATAATGCCTAGCAAAGGGGAAAATACTAATGTTGAAAGAACCCAATTCAAATTCATTTTAAGTACCCCCCTGTTAATGCAAAGATGAAAGCGAGCAGTGCAAGTCCAAGAAAGGCAACAGTACCGTACATTTGTGTCTGGCCGTTTTGTAATTTCGATCCTGTTTTTCCAAGCCCTTGAACGAATCCGACAATTCCTTTGGCGACGCCCTCAACAAGGAACGTATCGATGAATCGCAGGAAGTAGCTGATGCCACGTGTTACACTGATAACCGTCATTTGATAAAATTCGTCAATGTAATATTTGTTGTAAAGAACAGTATGCAACATGCCCCCTTGACCGCTAAGCCAGTCGCGGGCAATCGTGCGTTTGCCATAGATCAACCATGCCAAATAGATTCCCAATAAAGAGACAACAGTGGCCGCAATCATAATCCAAGATGGGCCTTCAATATGGCCATGACCAAGCACTTCATTGCCGTCAACAAGCCAGTCACCAAGGAATGTACCGAACCATGGTGTGTTGACATAACCGGCAAAAATGGCAAGGATGCCAAGAACAACCATTGGTAATGTCATGACTGTTGATGATTCATGAACATTTTCTTGTAAACCGCGAGCTTCACCAGTGAATACCAGGAAGAACAGGCGGAACATATAAAACGCGGTAAAGAATGCCGCAATGAGGGCAAGTAGGAATAGAACCGGATGGCCCCCTTCCCATGCAGCGACTAAAATTTCATCTTTACTGAAGAAACCGGATAGTCCCGGTACACCGGCAATCGCCAATGTTCCGATTAAGAATAATGGTCCAGTCAGCCTCAATTTTTTCCAAAGTCCACCCATTTCCTCGATGTTCTGGGTATGTACCGCATGGATAACAGAACCAGCGGCCAAGAACAAGAGAGCTTTGAAGAACGCGTGCGTCATCAAATGGAACACCCCAGCGACATAACCAGCCGATCCAAGTGCAAGCATCATGTAACCGAGCTGGCTTACGGTTGAATAGGCTAGAACTCGTTTAATGTCCGTTTGGACAAGACCAATACTAGCTGCAAAAATGGCCGTAAAGGCACCGATTGTCGCAACGGTTAGAAGTGCTGTTTCGCTCGCAGAGAACAACGGGAAGAGTGCAGCAACCAAGTAGACACCAGCGGCAACCATTGTTGCGGCGTGGATAAGGGCCGATACGGGGGTTGGACCTTCCATCGCATCCGGAAGCCATGTATGAAGCGGAAATTGACCGGATTTACCGATTGCCCCGATAAAGATTAAGATTGCCGTTAATGTAATTATGGTTTGTGATACAGCGCCTGCTTCAATGCTGGCAAAAATTTCGCTGTATTCAAAACTTTTGGTTTGCCAGAATAGAAGAATCATCCCGATCAAGAGGCCAACATCACCGATCCGAGTCATGATGAAGGCCTTTTTAGCGGCTGCCTTCGCTTCTTCTTTGTAATAATAGAAACCAATTAATAGAAAGGAACCTACACCGACAAGCTCCCAGAAAATGTAGGTTTGCAATAGGTTAGGCGAAAGAACGAGACCAAGCATTGCAAACGTAAACAGTCCTAAATAAGAATAGAATACTGGGAATCGCTCGTCACCGTGCATATAGCCCTTGGAGTATGTATGTACCAAGAAGCTGACAAGCGATACAATAAATAGCATCAATGCATTTAATTGATTCACTTCAAAGCCCGCTGTTAGATGAAAATCTCCTATCGTGAGCCAAGTAAATTGTTCTAAATAAGTCGGCTCTGAAAAGCGTTCAACTAATACTAGAATCGAGAAAACAAGTGACGCAAGTGTAAGAAGAATCCCCACATACGCACTCGCCTCCCTTAATCGCTTACCGATAAGAAGAAGGATCAAAAACGATAATAGCGGGAAAAGCGGTATAAGCCATGCATTTTCCATCAAATTATCATCCTTTGTTGCGAGCAGTGCAGGCAGCGTCTGCCTGACCACCCGAAATTTGATTTAAGGCGGTGCCTGACACCACCCAAATTAGTGATTCTACGGCAAACAATCATTGCCAAATCCTCACCATCTTAATGACCGCCCTAAATAGCCACGAACAGTGCTTTACAACATTATTGACACTTTAGTTTTTCATGGTGTCCATATCGTCAATGTTGACGGTCTTGCGGTTGCGGTACAGGGCCATGAGGATGGCGAGTCCAACTGCTGCTTCAGCGGCGGCAACGGCCATTGCGAATAGGGCAAAGACTTGCCCGGTAATGGATGGTGCCATGCCGTATTTGCTGAAGGTGACAAGGTTGATATTCACTGCGTTCAGCATCAATTCAATGGAGATCAAAACAATTACTGTATTTTTCTTTGTCAATGCACCGAATAATCCGATACAGAATAAGATGAGTGCTAGTGCCAAGAAGGCTGAAGCTGGAACTGAACTCATTCCTTATCTGCCTCCTTATCTTCTCGTTTGGCCAAGATAATGGCGCCGACTAAGGCGGCTAAAAGCAATACTGATACTAATTCAAACGGAATAATGAATTTCGTATAAATGGCTTTCCCTATTTCCATAGTATTGTTTTCATGTAAAGCGGATGGTACCTGTTCAATTGGGAAATTATAAATGCCTACGTATACCGCAAAGGCAAATCCAATAACCCCTAAGAACAGCAGAATTTTTTTCCACTTGCCTCCCTTTGATTCACTCTCATCATCATATGGTTTCGTCAGCATTATTCCGAACAGCATGATGATTGTGATCGCTCCTGAATAAATTAAAATCTGTACAGCCGCAACAAATTCCGCTGATAAAAGAATGTAAATGCCTGCGATGCTGACAAACGTAAAGATGAGTGCCACGACCATGTGTACGACTTTATTCAGGTTGAGTAAGAGAACACCGCCAATAATTGCCACAAGCGCCAGGCCCATAAATGCGAAAAATTCGCCTGAAATTGTCACGGTTTATTCACCTGCCGTACGTTTTCATCATTTTCATCCAAATATTCAAGGTTTTTAAATAACATGTCCCGGCTGTATTCAGCAAGCTCAAAGTTATTGGTCATGACGATGGCCTCTGTCGGACAAACCTCCGTACATAGGTCGCAAAGGATACAAATCTCAAAGTTAATATCATAGGTGTCAATGATTTTCCCTTTTTTCGTCGGGTCTGGATGTTTTTTACCTGTCAAATTGATACATTCTGTCGGACAAATGTTCATGCATTGATTACAAACAATACATTTTTCCGGGTAAAACTTTTGAATCCCGCGGAACCGATCCGGTAGTGGTAACGGCTCATTCGGATAATCATACGTTACCTTCTCACGCGATAACTGTTTTAGGGTATACTTCAAGCCTTTAGCTAATCCAAGCACGTTTTTCACCCCTTTAAATTAGGTTTCAATTCAAACACATAGCGGATGCCCTAGTAAATCAAAATGCTTTTACCGCGTCCACCTCTTACGGACAATGTCCATAATGGTGTTGACACTTTTTAAAAGAACAAGGACTTAATCAATGCCGTTAAGAAAATATTTCCCAACGCAATTGGAAGTAGTACTTTCCAAGCAAATTCCATGAGTTTGTCGGCACGCATCCGCGGGAATGTGCTTCGTAGCCATAAGTAGACAAATAGTACGAAGAAGAATTTGATTGAGAACCAAACTGATCCTGGGATGAAATCCAAGAATCCGAATGGTGCCATCCATCCACCAAGGAATAGAACGGTAATTAATGCTGACATAGCAAATAGATACACATACTCAGCAAGCATGAAGAATGCCCAACGGAAACCGGTATATTCCGTATGATATCCGGCAACCAGCTCTGACTCTGATTCCGGAAGGTCAAACGGCGTCCTGCTCAATTCAGCAACAGATGCGATAAAGAATACAATAAAGCCAATTGGCTGTAGTAATATAAACCAGCCATTCTTTTGTGCCTCTACAATCTCATTTAAATTCAAACTTCCTGACAGAAGAATAACCCCAAGAACTGACATAACAAGCGGGATTTCATAAGAAATCATCTGTGCGGTTGCTCGAGCGCCCCCCAATAGGGAATATTTATTGTTTGACGCCCATCCACCTAGCAAAACACCGAATACAGTCATGCCGGAAATGGCAACATAATAAAGCAATCCAACATTCAAATCAGCAAATTGAAAATTCTCCGTAAATGGAATGGTTGCCAAAACCATAAATGATGGTGCAAAGGCTATTATTGGTGCCAGAATAAATAGTGGACGATCAGCCAGCTTAGGAATAATATCTTCTTTTAATAAAAGCTTTAGAACGTCAGCAACGGTTTGAAGCAAACCCCAACGGCCACCGACTTGGTTTGGTCCATGACGGAGTTGGATGTACCCCATAACCTTCCGTTCCGCCAAAATGGAAAAGGTAACAAACCCTAACACGATTAAGAGTAAGACAAGTCCTAAGATGAAGAAGATGACAAAATTACCCAAACCGGGACTCGACTGCAGCATATCTTGAATCATTAGCCGTCCACCTCTCCTAGAACAATGTCAATTGCTCCTAAAATCGCGATCATGTTAGCAATATTTTCACCGACTAACAGCTTCGGTAAGATCTGCAAGTTATAGAAGGAAGGTCTTCTAAACTTTAAGCGATACGGTTCTTTTTTACCGTCGCTGTAAATGTAGCAGCCGATTTCCCCGCGCGGCGACTCAATGCGGACGAAGGCTTCCCCTTTTGGAGGTTTAATAATTTTTGGCACCTTCGCCATGATTTCACCTTCTGCCGGAAATTGCTCACACGCCTGCTCCAAAATTTTTAAAGACTCCTCAATTTCCTCAAGACGGCATTGGTAACGTGACCATGCATCCCCTGTCTCTCTCGTCGGTACATCAAATTCAAAACGATCATAGATCGAATATGGCTCATCTTTGCGAAGATCCCATTTTACGCCGGTACAGCGTAAGTTGACTCCACTTAATGAATATTGAATAGCCTCTTCTTTTGTATACTTCCCAATCCCTTTCACGCGATTTAAAAAGATTTCGTTTCCTGTCACAAGGTTGTGATATCCTTTTAACTGTTCACGCATGTAAGGGACGAAATCTTTAACTTTTTCAATCCAGCCTTCTGGTGCGTCCCATTTCACGCCACCGACACGCATATAGTTAAAGGTCAAGCGAGCGCCTGAAAGTTCATTTAACATATTGATAATCATCTCACGTTCACGGAACGCATAAATGAATGGACTCGTCGCCCCAAGGTCCAGCAGGTATGTACCCCACCAAACAAGGTGGCTTGCAATCCGTCCAAGTTCCATGGCAATCACACGTAAATATTCCGCCCGTTCCGGCACCTGAATCCCCATCATTGTTTCCACCGCGTGGCAGATGACATAATTGTTGGTCATTGCTGACAGGTAGTCCATTCGGTCGGTATACGGAATGA
The DNA here is from genome assembly GCF_010614825.1 of Neobacillus sedimentimangrovi. NCBI lineage: Bacteria > Bacillati > Bacillota > Bacilli > Caryophanales > Bacillaceae > Neobacillus > Neobacillus sedimentimangrovi. Next base: position 21,692 of record NZ_JAAFZF010000002.1, on the reverse strand, counting down.
TTTGTGTGTATTGTAAATTCTCAGCTATTTTCTCCGTCCCGCGGTGCAAGTAGCCGATGACTGGCGTTGCTTCGGTAATAATTTCACCGTCCAGTTTTACCACGAGACGGAATACGCCGTGAGTACTTGGATGCTGGGGACCGACGTTTAGTATCATTTCTTCTGTTCTGATCATTGGCTACACCTCCACATCATACGGCTCATAATCTTTTCTCAGTGGATGGCCAACCCAATCTTCTCCAAGGAAAATTCGATGCAAATTCGGATGTCCGATAAACTTTATGCCAAGTAAATCGTATGCTTCACATTCAGGCCAGTCAGCCCCCGCCCAAATTGGCTGCAAGGATTCGATTGTCGGGTCATCACGGTCAATCTTCGTTTTAAAAGCGACCGATTGACGGTTTCGGTATGAATACAAGTGAACATACACTTCCATATGGGTTTCAAAGTCCGTACCATGAAGCTCTGACAGGTAGTCAAACCCCAAAAGCTCATTATATTTTAAAAATTGTGCCAGTTTAAAATAGTATTCTCTCTTTACCACAAGGGTCGGAACATCTTTCGATAATTTATTAATATAGGAATCTTCCAAAACATCCGAACCCATGTTTTCTTCGATGACTTTCAAGTACTTATCTAAATATGGCTGATTTGGTGAAGGCGTTGTATCCGCTTCTGGTTCTGCTCCGGCTGCCTTTCCTCCTTTTTCCTTTGCTGCAGCTGCTGCTTTCGCTTTGGCTGCTGCGGCCGCCTTGGCCTTGGCTTCGGCTATTGCTTTAGCTTTCGCATCGTCTCCTTCATCTGCGGCTGATCCTTCGGCTTGGGCTCCGCCTGCAGCAAGTTCCATCGCCTTCCGTTTTGCCGCTGCCGCCGCTTTGGCCTTCGCTACGGCTGCCGCTTTTTTCTTTGCGAGGTCATCCGCTTCTGTCGCCTCTTTTGCTTCTGGTGCTTCCGCCTCTACTGCCGCCTCATCAACCATTCCTTCGCGTTTCTTTTTCGCTAGTGCGGCTGCTTTTGCCTTTGCTGCAGCTGCGGCCTTTTTCTTCGCGAGATCGTCCGCTTCCGTGGCTTCTTTTGCTGCTGGAGTTTCTTCCTTCACTGCCGGCTCATCGACCATTCCTTCGCGCTTCTTTTTCGCTAGTGCGGCTGCTTTTGCCTTTGCTGCAGCTGCGGCCTTTTTCTTCGCGAGATCGTCCGCTTCCGTGGCCTCTTTTGCTGTTGGAGCTTCCGCCTCTACCTCCGGCTCATCAGTCATTCCCTCGCGCTTCTTTTTCGCTAATGCTGCCGCCTTTGCTTTTGCTGCGGCTGCCGCTTTCTTTTTAGCCAGGTCGTCAGCATCAGGCATTTGCGCTTGAGCTGGCTCTTCTGATTTCGGCGCTTCCTCCTGCTTTGCGGCCATTTCCTTCGCCTTGCGCTTGGCCATCGCTGCTGCTTTTGCCTTGGCTGCAGCCTCTCGCTTTAACTGTTCGAGATCTTTATCCTCGCTCATTTATCATGTCACCTTCTTCCCAGTCTTCGCTTCATAACGAATTTTTTCCTTCAATTTATTTATTCCATAAATTAAAGCTGCTGGGTTTGGAGGGCAACCAGGAATGTATACATCAACAGGTACGATCTGGTCAACACCCTTAACAACGGAATAAGACTTAATATATGGACCTCCTGCCGTTGCACAGGAACCCATGGCAATGACCCACTTCGGCTCCGGCATCTGATCGTACAGGCGACGCAAAATCGGTGCCATTTTTTTCGTCACAGTACCTGAAACAATCATACAGTCTGATTGTCTTGGAGATGGACGGAAAAATGAGCCAAAACGGTCTAAGTCATAGTGGGCGGCCCCTACACCCATCATTTCGATTGCGCAACAGGCCAGACCAAATGTTACGGGGTACAGTGAACTGCTTCGCGCCCAGGCCTTCACTTGCTCCAGCGTAGTCAAAAATACATTTTGCTTTAACTCTTCCATTTCTTGAGGGGAAATTCCTTCTAATTTTAAATCCATCGTAGCACCTTCTTCTTCCAAGCATACACTAAGCCAATGAATAGCATTACTACGAAAATTAACATTTCGATCAGTGCAAACACACCTAGCTTTTCATAGGCAACCGCCCATGGATATAAAAACACGGTTTCTACATCAAAAATCACAAACATAAGGGCAAAAATATAATAGCGGACATTGAACTGTACACGTGAATCGTGAAATGGCTCAACACCGCTCTCATATGTGGTTAGCTTCGCCTCACTCGGCTTATGAGGACGCAGTAGCTTCCCTAAATATAACGCTACCACTGGCAGCAATACCCCAAGACATAGGAACACAAAAACAATCAGATAATTATTCTGATATATATTCAAAAGTTCCATGTCTATCCCCCTCCAATGTTAAAAATTTTCATACTAATGAAACTGTAACCGAATACATTATAGCATTGTTACAATCTTGTGTCGACAAAGCAATAACTATTTATTGGAATTCTATACTCCTAAAGTTTCCAATTTTCCTCCTTACAGCTAACCTCAAATAAAAAGTAGTGAATTTTTCGAACTTTAGAGGCATGGCACTAGTCTTTCAATGATAGCTATATTTTGTAGACACAGATTGAGTCAAATACCCATCCCCTTTCTCACCATCAACGCAACTTATCCACAGCAAGCAATATTAAATAATAAAACTAGATAAATGTCAGTGAGATTTGTCATAAATCGTTCAAAGAATTTTTAGAAAAAAATATTTTTGATTTTGCTTCACCTTTGAAAGGTCATTTCCCTACCATCATATTCATCCCACGTCCTCTTTATTTTTACATCTTATGTTTTTAATAAAGATGAAAAAACCCCCTCTAGATAGCCACATAAGGCTACCCAGAAAGGGGATTGCAATCACTAATAAAAATTTATTTCTTTTCCGATACGGCGAGGCGATTGATAGCTCGGCGCAGTGCAAGCTCAGCACGTTTGAAGTCAATATTCTCCTGTTGCTGGGCTCGAAGGCGCTTCTCAGCTCGTTCTTTTGCTCTTTTAGCACGTTCCACATCAATATCAGATGCTTTTTCAGCAGCCTGCGCTAAAACGGTTACTGTATCCGGACGGACCTCTAAAAATCCACCGCTCACAGCTATAATTTCAGTATTTCCGCCCTTTTTTAGACGTACAGAACCAATTTCTAACGGGGCAACCAAAGGAATGTGACCAGGTAAAATACCCAGTTCACCGCTTTTCGCTTTCGTGCTTACCATTTCCACATCTGATTCATACACCGGGCCATCGGGAGTAACAACATTGACTTTGATCGTCTTCATTTTTTACCCTCCTGGCTCAGATTATACCTCTACGCCCATGCGTTTTGCTTTCTCAACGACTTCTTCAATGCGACCAACAAGACGGAACGCATCTTCAGGAATATGGTCATATTTACCTTCAAGGATTTCCTTAAATCCACGAACAGTTTCTTTAATAGGTACGTATGAACCTGGCTGACCTGTGAATTGTTCAGCAACGTGGAAGTTTTGAGATAGGAAGAACTGGATACGACGCGCACGGGCAACGACTAACTTATCTTCTTCAGAAAGTTCGTCCATACCGAGGATCGCGATGATATCCTGTAATTCACGGTAACGTTGTAATGTTTGCTGTACTCTACGTGCAACATTGTAATGCTCTTCACCAACGATCTCAGGTGTTAATGCACGAGAAGTTGATGCAAGAGGGTCCACCGCAGGATAGATACCCATCTCAGAAAGCTTACGCTCAAGGTTTGTTGTTGCATCTAAGTGAGCGAATGTCGTAGCAGGTGCCGGGTCAGTGTAGTCGTCAGCTGGTACATAAATCGCTTGAATAGATGTAACAGAACCTTTTTTCGTAGAGGTAATACGTTCTTGTAATTTACCCATTTCTGTAGCAAGTGTTGGCTGATAACCTACCGCAGATGGCATACGGCCAAGTAATGCGGAAACCTCTGAACCTGCTTGTGTGAAACGGAAGATGTTATCGATGAAGAGCAACACGTCTTGACCTTCTTCATCACGGAAATATTCAGCCATTGTCAAACCAGTTAGGGCAACACGCATACGTGCACCTGGTGGTTCGTTCATCTGACCGAATACCATCGCTGTTTTATTGATAACGCCTGAATCGCTCATCTCATGGTAAAGGTCGTTTCCTTCACGAGTACGCTCCCCTACACCGGCGAATACGGAAATACCACCGTGCTCTTGAGCAATATTGTTAATTAACTCCTGAATTAATACGGTTTTACCTACACCAGCACCACCGAACAGACCGATCTTACCACCTTTAATGTATGGAGCAAGAAGGTCAACTACCTTAATACCTGTCTCTAAGATTTCTACCTCTGTAGAAAGATCTTCAAATTTTGGTGCTTCGCGGTGAATGGAATCTCGGCGTGCCGTTTCAGGTACATCCTCTTTTAAGTCAATTGGTTCACCTAATACGTTAAATACACGGCCTAGAGTCGGTTCCCCAACTGGAACTGAAATCGGCTTACCTGTATCAATAACTTCTAAACCGCGAGTTAATCCATCAGTAGAGGACATCGCGATTGTACGAACTGTATCATCACCTAAATGAAGGGCTACTTCAAGGGTTAAGTTGATATCAACTTCTGACGCATTTTGCGCTTTACGGACAACTTTTAATGCATTATAGATCTCTGGCAGATGACCATTTTCAAACTTAACGTCAACAACCGGACCCATGATCTGAAGAACGCGTCCTTTGCTCATCATTTTCCCTCCTAACTTACTTTATAAAACAAAAAAACCGGACATAAGTGTCAGGCACCTTCAACCAATAAATATAAAAAGGTGTCAGGCACGATAAAACTATTCTAACGCTGCGGCACCGCCAACGATTTCGGTGATTTCCTGTGTAATCGCTGCCTGGCGTGCACGGTTGTAACTAAGTGTGTAGTTGCGAATAAGTTCGTTTGCGTTATCGGTAGCGTTTTTCATTGCTGTCATTCGAGCTGCGTGCTCACTAGCTTTACTGTCAAGAAGCGCACCGTAAATTAAGCTCTCTGCGTATTGTGGCAGGAGAACATCAAGAATTTCTTCAGCACTTGGCTCAAATTCATAGGAAGTAAGCTTTTGCTCAGTTGTGCGTAAATCCGTTAATGGGAGAAGCTTTTTCTCGGTAACTTCCTGAGAAATCGCGCTAATATAGTGACTGTAGTAAATATAAATTTCATCGAATGTGCCGTCTGTGAACATCCCAACGGTTGAACTGGCAAGTTCTTTAATGTCAGCAAAGCTCGGCTGGTCAGAAATCCCGATGATATCCTTGATCACGTTATAGCCTTTCTTGACAAAGAAGTCACGACCCACACGTCCGATGGCGATAATTGCAAACTCATCATTCGATTTGTGCCGGCTTTGGATTGTTTGATAGACACGGCGGATGACGTTACTATTGTAAGCACCGGCCAATCCTCGGTCAGATGTGATGACAACATATCCGGTCTTCTTGACTGGACGTGAAATGAGCATCGGATGAACAGCTCCACCTGCTCCACCTGCGATAGACGCTGTTACCTCTTGGATCTTCTCCATATAAGGAACAAACGTTTTTGCTTTCATGACACCGCGGTTCCACTTTGCAGCCGAAGTCATCTCCATCGCCTTTGTAATTTGACTCGTCTTTTTCGTCGAATTGATACGAGTTTTTATATCACGTAATGAAGCCATAGGTTCTCACCACCCTCATTCAAAGAATGTCTGGTTTCGGCGGCGGTGCACCCCATCAGGAATATTTCGATTCCCGATTGAGGTGCTTGACACCGATACCGTTCCAATTGTCAGACCATCAATTATTCAGAAACAGCAAACGTCTTTTTGAAAGCGTTGATTGCTTCAGCCATGTCTTCGTCGGACGGAAGGTCCTTCGTTTTGGTGATATGGTCTAACAGATCTTTGCGGTTGTGGTCTAACCAATTTAGGAATTCAGATTCAAAACGGCGAATATCCTGTAATGGAATGTCATCAAGGAAACCGCGTGTTAATGCATAAAGGATTGCTACTTGTTTTTCAACAGGAAGCGGTTTGTGAAGATCCTGTTTAAGAACTTCAACAGTACGTGCACCGCGAGCAAGTTTTGCTTGAGTGGCCTTATCAAGGTCAGAACCGAACTGAGCAAATGCTTCTAACTCACGGTAGGAAGCAAGGTCAAGACGCAATGTACCTGAAACCTTTTTCATCGCCTTGATCTGTGCAGAACCACCTACACGAGATACGGAAAGACCTGCGTTGATTGCCGGACGAACACCGGAGAAGAATAGGTCAGATTGTAAGAAAATCTGTCCATCCGTGATAGAGATTACGTTTGTTGGGATATAAGCAGAAACGTCCCCTGCTTGTGTTTCAATAAATGGTAGTGCTGTGATAGAACCACCACCAAGTGAATCATTTAACTTCGCTGCACGCTCAAGTAAGCGGCTGTGTAAGTAGAATACATCCCCTGGGTAAGCTTCACGGCCTGGAGGACGGCGAAGTAATAGGGAAAGCTCACGGTATGCTGCCGCTTGCTTAGAAAGATCATCATATACGATTAAGACATGTTTGCCTTGGTACATGAACTCTTCTGCCATCGCAACACCTGAATATGGTGCTAAGAATAATAGCGGTGCAGGTTGTGATGCAGATGCAGATACAACGATGGAGTATTCTAATGCGCCATGCTTACGAAGGGTTTCAACCGCGTTACGAACAGTGGACTCCTTTTGACCGATGGCAACATAGATACAGATCATGTCTTGGCCTTTTTGGTTCAAAATGGTATCGATCGCAACAGATGTTTTACCTGTTTGACGGTCACCAATAATTAACTCACGCTGACCGCGGCCAATAGGCACAAGTGCGTCAATCGCCTTGATACCAGTTTGAAGCGGCTCATGAACGGACTTACGAGCCATAACGCCTGGAGCAATTTGCTCTACTGGGCGAGTTTTTGTTGTGTTAATTGGACCCATGCCATCGATTGGCTGCCCTAATGGGTTTACTACACGTCCAATTAGTTCCTCACCAACCGGAACCTCCATGATGCGTCCTGTACGGCGAACCTCGTCACCTTCACGAATGTCCGTAAAAGGTCCAAGGATGATAATACCGACGTTATTTTCTTCTAGGTTTTGTGCCATACCCATAACGCCGTTTGAGAATTCAACAAGTTCTCCTGCCATGACATTGTCAAGGCCATGAACACGTGCGATACCGTCACCAACAGAGATAACAGTACCAACATCAGATACTTGAATTTCTGCCTGATAGTTTTCGATCTGCTTTTTTATCAGGGCACTAATTTCTTCAGCTTTGATGCTCATGAGTTTCACCCCTATCTCAAAAATCTTAACCTAGCAGTTTACGTTCTAGACGTTCCAGCTTACCGCGCAATGATCCGTCATATATACGATTTCCGATACGTAGCTTTAATCCACCAAGCAAATCGGAATCCATGATATTTTCAATCTTAAGTGAGCTTTTGCCTACTTTTGCAGCAAAAACAGCTGATAATGCCTCACGTTCTTCATCAGTTAACGCACGTGTGCTGTAAACTTTTGCTTCAGCAATACCCATTTCTTCATTTGCTAACTCAATAAATTGATTCGCCACTTCCACAATTTCATTTGTACGGTGACGGTCAATTAGTAGTAAGAGCGTGTTAAGTACATACGGATTAACCGTTGCAAATGCCTGCTTGACTACTTCTTTTTTCTTCTCTATTGTTAGTCTAGAAGATTTTAGAACGGCCCTTAACTCCGGCGTGTATTGAATCACTTCTTTGACGACGCGAAGTTCCTCCTCAATCACTCCAAGAAGCTGCTGTTCTTTCGCAATTTGTAAAAGTGCTGATGCATAGCGCTTCGCTACCATGGAGTTACTCATCGGATATCTCCCGCCTCTTGAATGTATTCATTAATGAGCTTGTCCTGATCTTCAGCACTCAACTCTTTTTCAATAACTTTAGAGGCAATTAATACAGATAAGTGAGCCACTTGTTCGCGAATGGCTGCAACCGCTCTTTCCTTCTGTTGCTCAATTTCCAGCTTCGCACCTTCTTTTAAGCGCTCAGCTTCTGCACGCGCTGCAGCAATTATTTCTTCACGCTGCACATCGCCTTGCTTTTTCGCATTTTCTATAAGGTTTTGCGCTTCAGTTCGCGCTTCTTTTAAAAGATTGCGTTGTTCTTCTAATAATTTCTCTGCTTCTTTACGGCTGTTTTCTGCTGCATTAATTTCGCCTGCCACATATTCTTCCCGTTGCTTCATGACGCCCATTAATGGGCCCCAAGCATACTTCTTAAGCAATGCCATCAAAATGATAAACATAAGTAGCTGGAATACAATATCACCAGTATTAATACCCTCGTGACTTGCTGCAGCCCCAAGTAATAATCCGCTTGTTAACACCTCGAGATCACTCCCTTCAAGAGTCATTCCTCTATATCCAATCCAGTAATTTTCATTGTTAAAAGGTAATGTAAGTTACTTGTTTCTATTTTAAGGTAAAAGGTGTTAGGTACCACCTTAGACATAAACGAATGGCGAAGGTTCTCATGAATGATCTTCGCCATCTTTTGACGTCAATTACTATTGATTATTGACCTTGTACCATGAATGCAATTACAACCGCGATGATTGGAATCGCCTCAACTAACGCAACCCCAATGAACATTGTTGTTTGAAGCATACCGCGAGCTTCTGGTTGACGTGCGATACCTTCAACTGTACGAGATACGATAAGACCGTTACCAATACCAGCACCTAGTGCTGCTAAACCAATTGCAATTGCTGCTGCTAAAAGACCCATTGTAAAATTTCCTCCTTAAAATGTATAAATAATTAATTTTTTATAAAAATTGGTATTTCTATATATAATTCAGGACCCTGTGAGGGCGCTGCAATTACTAATATTAATGGTCATGACTCACTTTGTGAGACAAGTACACCATTGTTAACATTGTGAAAATAAAGGCTTGAATCGCGCCAACGAAAATGGAGAAACCTTGCCATGCCAACATCGGAATGAATGCGGCTAAATGTCCGCCAACTCCAGTTGCCAATCCGGATGCAAGTAAACCTAATAAGATTTCACCAGCATAGATGTTACCGTAGAGACGGAGACCGAGAGTCAAAGTGTTGGCAAACTCTTCAATAATTTTAATTGGGAACATAAACCAGAATGGTCTTAAGAATTCCTTTCCGTATTCTCTTGTTCCTTTTAGCTTTACCCCGTAATAGTGTGACAATCCAACAACCAACGTTGCTAATGTCAATGTGATTGCCGGATCCGCCGTTGGTGATTTCCACCAAAGGTTTCCATCAATTACAACTGAAAACGGCAGCCCTAGCATGTTTGAAACAAAGATGTACATAATGATCGTAATTCCAAGGGCATGGAATCTACCACCATCTTTCCAATCCATCGTACTTTTGATGATGTTTTTTACAAAATCCATAACCCACTCCATGAAGTTCTGCATTCCAGTAGGTTTCATCGCAAGACGGCGAGTGGAAAGAACGGCGATTAAGAAAACAATCACAGAGGCTACGGTAATCATCAAAACATTACCTAAATTAAATTTGAGACCTAGTAAATCTACTACATATGCTCCGTGATGCAACAGAATTCACCTCGCTTCCCCGCTACTTATGTATTTTTAAAGAATGAATAAAGAAATCTATCATAATGACAATGTAGGATGTCATTAATCCTATAACCACACTAATGAGATGAAATTGTTCCGGATACCTCAGTGCGACAACGACAGCAAGTGCACCAGTTGCCATCCGTGAAAAAGAACCAAGCGATCGCACCTTTTTCCCTTTGAGAACATTTTCACTAAATTGTCCCGTTTTTTTGACCATCAACCACAAATTAAAGAAGCTCAAGCTTGTCCCAAAAATTAAACCAAGAAAGATTGGTTGATAGGCTGTGAACCCCCAACCAAGTACATAAATAGACAATAAAAAAAACATCCATTTTCGTTGTCTAGTAAACATCGCTTGTAATTCTGGCATGGTATGTTTAGTCTCCTGAATAGAAATGTCGGACGGATACCAACATAGAATAGATTCCTGCCCCGAGCCCAATAAACAATCCGATTATTAAGAAAATTGGTTCTGAATCAAAGTGTTTATCCAGCCATTTTCCTGAAAAAACACCAATCAGTGTGGAACCCGCCAACTGGGCGAGTATAGTGGACATTAGGGCTATCGCCTTTAGTGGATTGCGGTCATTTTTCATCGGTGAATCATCCTCACTTAAAGAGAATGAAAAACTATATAAAAGTCAGAGGCAATTGGAAATTCAATAACGTTGTTAAAATTGTATAAACAACTTGAAAACCCTCTCACGGATTCCCTTTGTTAGCATACAATAGGGACCCTACAATGTCAATGTATTTCCGAGATTTATTCCCTTACAATTTCCCAAAATTTTTTCCAATTGGAAGCGATAGTTAACACTATTATTGTATTGTAAATCTTTCCGATTTTTTGGTTATTTTGTGACAATTTTGTGAACATTTTCAGATAATGACATTGAATTGTTACAGAAAAGAGAGGGGCTGAAAACACGCCTCACTCCCTATCTTTTTTCAATCATAATCATTGTCTGAATGGAATCCTCTTTACCGGCCTTCTTAGCAAAAACCTTAGCCAAAAAAGTACCTTTATACGGGATGTCCGCTACTTTCAAAGCTTTTTGAACCAACCCTTTTTTAACATTTGTACTTGTATCCAAAAATCCGATAAAGCGATAGTCATCCGGGTGAAATAAAGCAATTCCAAACTCCTCCGCTCCGCCCGGCAAATAGACTTCGTAACGATAAGTATTCGGAACATCTCCCTCTGCAAATTCAAACCCCATGATCCTCGGATAATTTGGCTCTGTAAGCACATAAAGATAAGGGATGTGAATTTGAGATTTTCCCGCCTTTAAGGTGAGGTAACCGTCATGAATCTTTTCCTTAAAAATATCTGGGTTTACCTTTAGTTCCACCGTCATTTCTCTAGATTCCCCTGCTTTCAGAGAAAACGTCTTCGGAAGGTGCCACATTAAGCCCTCGACATGTTTTGGGATTTCAAATGAATATCCCTGAGGGCGACCGCTCGTGTTCTCCACACGTAACACCATTTTGTGCACATTATTTTGTTCAGTGAATTTTCCAAACCGAATGCTACCAGGAGATACAAGGGACTCAGCATTTATCGCTTCATCCACCTGAATGCGGCCGGCCCCTTGTTCAAAGGTACGGTAGTGAGGCGCATTCGATTGGGAAAAGAATTCTGGCTTGTCTGTCAGCCTGCCAGATTTAGTACTCCTGTTCATGTCAGAAGATTTAATAAGAGGTTTGGCCGTATTCATCAGAGCGGCCTTTATTTGTTCCGGTGTCCAATCGGGATGAGCCTGCTTGATCAATGCAGCTGCACCTGCGACATGTGGTGACGCCATGCTCGTTCCTTGCAGTGACATGTATCCTCCCGGAATCGTCGAGTTGATGGCGACACCCGGAGCGACAATGTCCGGCTTAATTTCCCATGTTCCTGTTACCGGGCCTCTTGAGCTGAAATCAGCAAGTTGATCTTTCTCTTTGGTAATTGAAACTCTTATAAAAAGGCGACGCTTTTTCATTTCTTTTTTTAATAATTGTCCATCCTGCTTGGAAAGGGTTCCGATTGGGAAATGAAGAGGAGCTTCAAGGTTCCCTATAAAGTTTCCGCTCGTATTGTTATAGATAAGGACTGCTTTTGCTCCCGCCTCCATCGCGTTTTTGGCTTTTTCTGAAAAAGTCAATGTCCCTCGTTTAATTAAAACGATTTTTCCTCTAACATTTCTTAAATCTTGCTTCCTACCTATGCCGCCATCGGCCAATTCAAGTGAGCGGTCCAAGGTCCATTTTCCCGAGCCCTCTATCGGCTGGATACGAAATTTGTCCCGGATCCCTTCTATTAATAAATAAGGGATTTCCATGGTGGGCGTCGATGCTCCGACAGAGATGGCTTTTGAGGATGTTCCCGGTGACCCTACCGACCAAACCTTTGGCCCCGAATTGCCCGAGGCTGCCACCGCCACGATACCTTTTTCCACGGCATTATCAAGTGCCTGGCTAAGGGGCAGGTCAGGTCCGTTCACCGTATTTCCCAGTGATAGATTCATGATGTCGACCTTATCCTTAATGGCCTGCTCTATCGCTGCTAATACCTGCTCAGTCGTCCCGCCACCTCCCGGACCAAGAGCCCGATAGGCCAAGATTTTTGCCTCTGGTGCAACTCCCTTAATCTTTCCATTCCCGGCGATGATCCCAGCCACATGAGTACCATGGATGGTGGCTGTACCCGGTGAACGTGTCTCCATTGGGTCCTTGTCATTGTCCACAAGATCGTGTCCGCCAGCATAATTTCGCCTTAAGTCAGGATGGGTATAGTCGACTCCGGTGTCAATGACTGCCACCTTAATCCCTTTGCCGGTCAGCCTCCTATTTTGTTTATCGAAAAATCGACGTGCTCCCTCGCCGCCAATAATTCGGACGCTTTCTTGAGTTTCAACCCGATACTCGTTAACTGGTGAGATATGTTTAACGGGATATCGGTTTGCCAATTGAGCAATAGCCTCCGGACTACCTTCAATGGAAAAACCGTTAATCGCCTCTTTAAAGATACGCCTTAGTTTAATATCTTTAAAAGGTTTGATGAGTTCCTTTATTTGTGCATCCGTCTGTATTTTGTCCAGCATCACAATAGCAATGATATTCTTTGTAGGTTTGGGAATCGGCGGATGAATGAGCGGTTTTTTCGGTACTGAAACATTTGGTTTTACGTGGTTATTGGGTAACGATGGTGCCATTGTCGGAACTTGAAAAGCTAATATCAGAGCGAGTAAAAGTTTCATATAAAAAATTCCCCTTTTTTTTCATATCGTTTTCTTTAGAAGGAGAAAGTATGCGAAGGATAAAAATGGATGGGGGAATATAGGTGGGTATTTTAGTTTTTACATTTTTTTGTATATAAAAAAGCCAGGCATAAGCCTGACTCTCCAATCATTTATTCTATTTCGTACCAAACAAACGGTCGCCAGCATCCCCTAAACCAGGGACGATGTAACCATGGTCGTTTAATTTTTCATCAAGGGCAGCAATATAAATATCCACATCCGGGTGCTCAGCTTTTACAGCTTCCACTCCCTCTGGAGCAGCAATCAAACACATAAATTTAATATTTTTGGCACCGCGTTTTTTCAAAGCAGTGATCGCGCCGTTTGCTGAACCACCTGTTGCCAACATCGGATCGACTACGATGAAATCACGCTCCTCCACATCACTTGGGAGTTTAACGTAGTATTCCACCGGTTTTAATGTTTCTGGATCACGGTACAAGCCAATATGCCCTACTTTTGCAGCTGGGATTAATTTCAAAATACCGTCCACCATGCCGATGCCAGCACGTAGAATTGGAACGATTCCGATTTTTTTACCAGAAAGCACTTTGGATTTTGTCGCACATACAGGGGTTTCAATGTCAGTTTCCTCAAGAGGCATGTCCCTTGTAATTTCAAACGCCATTAAAGTAGCTACTTCATCCACTAGTTCACGGAATTCCTTTGTACCGGTATGTTTATCACGTATGTAAGTAAGTTTGTGCTGGATAAGCGGATGGTCAAAGACATAGACCTTTGCCATATTTATCGCCCCTTTTTAAAAAAATAATTTTTGCAGTCGTCTCATTTTACAGAAAAAACAGTCTGTGAGCAACACTTATCATCATGTATGAATTTTCTAAAAAATATTTCCCACTGAAAAAAATCGGCCTACTTTTCTAGTTAGGCCGATTTCTAGCATTAGTATTCAGGATAAAGTTTAAATTTGTTTGTTAGGGTTTCAACACGTGCACGTGCTTCCTCAAGCTTAGATGCATCCTCATGGTTTTTCAAAGTAAAGGCGATGATAGAAGCAATCTCGTCCATTTCTTCGAGCCCAAAGCCACGGCTTGTAACGGCAGCTGTACCAATGCGAATACCGCTTGTCACAAATGGGCTGTTTTCGTCAAATGGAATGGTATTCTTATTAACGGTAATGCCGACTTCATCCAACACTTTTTCTGCAACTTTACCCGTTAACCCAAGGCTAGTTACATCTACAAGCAATAGATGGTTGTCCGTACCACCGGAAACTAGTTGCAACCCTTCTTTTTGCAGACCTTCCGCAAGGCGTTTCGCGTTTGCAATGATGTTTGAAGCATATTCTTTGAAACTGTCTTGAAGTGCTTCCCCAAAAGCAACGGCTTTGGCTGCAATCACATGCATTAGTGGACCACCTTGAATTCCAGGGAAGATGGACTTGTCAATTTTCTTTCCCCACTCCTCTTTACAAAGGATCATACCGCCGCGCGGTCCACGTAGGGTTTTATGGGTTGTAGTGGTAACAAAATCAGCATAAGGCACTGGATTTTGGTGCAGTCCTGCTGCAACAAGACCAGCAATGTGAGCCATATCCACCATTAAATAAGCTCCCACTTCATCTGCGATTTCACGGAATTTAGCAAAATCAATTTCGCGTGGGTAGGCACTCGCACCGGCTACAATTAGCTTTGGCTTATGTTCTAGGGCTTTCGCACGTACATCCTCATAATTAATACGATGAGTTTCTTTGTCCACACCATATTCAACAAAATTATATTGAATACCACTGAAGTTAACTGGGCTACCGTGTGTTAAGTGGCCACCGTGAGATAAATTCATGCCAAGCACTGTGTCCCCTGGCTCAAGAACTGTAAAGTATACAGCCATATTTGCTTGAGCACCTGAATGCGGCTGAACATTAACATATTCTGCTCCAAAAATTTGCTTCGCACGTTCGCGAGCCAAATCCTCGACGATATCCACGTACTCACAACCACCATAATAACGACGTCCTGGGTAGCCTTCCGCGTACTTATTTGTTAACACGGATCCTTGCGCTTCCATTACCGCTTCACTGACAAAATTTTCTGAGGCAATCAGTTCGATTTTCGAGCGCTGGCGGCCGAGTTCTTTTTGAATTGCTTGAAAAACCTGTTCATCAGCTTGAGACAAATGCATCATGATTAATCCCCCTTCATCATGGATAAAAAGTATTTCGAAAATTCCCTCTTAATTGTACCATGTTTTTCTATTATGTAAACCCGTAATTTATTGTTAATTATAGTTAATATTATTCGTATTTCAAATAAATTTTAGATAAAATGCATCCTGTTTGTTCGTGTTTTGCTTTTTTAACCTTATTGACATTTGTTATTTTCTTTCGTCCGCTCGTAAACCGCTCTCGCTCCGCCAATTAACTTTGGCCGTGTTTTTGCCAAAGTCACATAGGCATGTCCGACCTTTTTCTGCTTTACGCGAACCGGTACGGCGACATGTTTTAAGTGCATCCCGATGAAGGTATGGCCAATGTCAATTCCGGCATCGGCTTTAATGAATTCAACCACAACTGCATCATTCATGTTTTCAAAAGCATAGCTAGCCATGGCACCGCCAGCCGTACGGGCAGGGACAACCGAGACTTCCTCAAAGCCTTTTTCCATGGCGGTGCTCCGTTCAACTACCAGCGCTCTGTTTAAATGCTCGCAGCATTGAAAGGCCAGCTCAATGCCTGTTTCATCCTGTAGTGCTTTCAACTGGCGAAAAATCATTTCGGCGACATCGAAGGTTCCAGCGGTTCCGATACGCTCACCGATTACTTCACTTGTACTGCAGCCAACGACTAGCAACTGCCCTGGCTTAAGAGATGCCTGCTCTTTAAATTCAGTTAAAACGGCAACCAGCTGTTTTTCCCATTCTTGAATCATATGGACGCGACCTTTCTTTTTTGATTATAAATGTTTATTTTCGTACTCTGTGATTTTGTTGACGCGGTTTGCATGTCGTCCACCTTCAAATTCTCCTGTTAGCCACACTTGGGCAATTTCCCTGGCCAGCCCTGGACCAATGACACGTTCACCCATTGCAAGAATATTGGTATCATTATGGGCGCGTGTGGCTTTGGCACTAAATGTGTCGTGTACAAGTGCGCAGCGAACACCCTTTACTTTATTTGCTGCTATGCTCATGCCAATGCCTGTGCCGCAAATTAAGATCGCACGGTCAAACTCACCGTTTGCCACCTTTTCTGCAACCGGTAAGGCATAATCAGGATAATCCACTGATGTCTCACAATCACACCCGAAATCCACATACTCAATTTTTAATTCATCCAATAATTTGGCGATTTCTTTGCGGATATTCACTCCGCCGTGATCTGACGCTAAGGCAACCTTCAATGTAAACCCCTCCAATTTTTAATCCTCAATCTGATTTTAATTTTGACATACCGCCGCTAAAATATAAAGCACCAAACCCGGGCCAGATTAGAAAGCAGGGCTTTTCCTACCTATGTACCACTTTTTTAAGAAAATAATAAAAGCTCCCTTGATTAAGAGAGCTCGCCAGTATTAGGTTTTAATTTTTCAATAGCTTTGTCGATCAATTGTTGAAGTTCTTGGAAGGTTTGTTCATAGATGGCGAGGCTACCTCCATATGGGTCAACGACGTCTTGGTCCATGTCCTCTCCAATAAATTCCTTTAATGTGTAAACCTTCTCTATCGCCCGTGGGTATTGTTGCTGAATGGCATATTTGTGGGATGATGTCATGGTCAAAATGAGATCCGCCCAGTCAACTTCCTTTTCGGATAAAAGGGTGGATCGATGATTATGTGATATTTGATTCTTATCCAGCACCAGCTTTGCGTTCGGTGAGGCTTCGCTGCCCCCTGCCGCATAGATTCCTGCAGATTTTACTTCAATGCCCTCAAGATTTTTATGTTTAAGAATCGCCTCTGCCATTGGGCTTCTGCATGTATTCCCTGTGCATACAAACAAAATTCGCTGCATATACCTGCCCCCTTTCCCTTTTATTATAAAACATTTGCCTAAATTCCTAACCATCCTAGTTTCCCATTTTTTCAAAAATGACCTTACCAAAAAACCGTGATTAATTTAAAGCCAAACGCTAGCAGAATACCTCCCCCAAGCGCCTCACTATAGCAGCCAATCCAATTACGTACCTTTCTGCCCAGCAGCAAGCCTGCCCATGTTTGGATGGTAGCCATGATCCCAAAGCAAATTAAAACCAACACTGTCCTTGCCCCAAAGATCCCTAAAGACAGCCCAACTGAGAAACTGTCCAAACTGACGCTAAGCGCAAAAAAAATTAACCCGAAACCAATCGGAGTGATTATTTTTTCCTCTTCCTTTTTCAAGCTAGACCAGATCATTTGGATACCTAAAACAATTAAGAGAGCTCCCCCAATGAATGTAGCAAAGGTTCCAAATTTTTCCGATAAAAACTTGCCTGCGGTAATGCCGAAAAGCGGCATCAATACATGAAAAAGTCCAATCATTATACCGATTTGAAATATTTTTCTGAGACGCAGTTGGTACATGCCCATGCCAAGTCCGACCGAAAAAGCATCCATCCCCAATGCTACTGCCATTAATATGAGCGCTACGAGTTCCCCAATCATTTCTGCCATTCTTACTTCTCCCCCTTGGACTACCTATTTCAACATATGCACGTCCTAAGAGGAATAGAAGCTGGGGGGATTGAGAAGTTAGTTGGAAAGATTCTCGTTTGAATTATTCCTATGTGATTGTCGTACATTTTGCCCCTATTTAACATTCCTCTATGCTCAAAAAAACACCAGCCCTTATAAAAAGAGCTGGTGCCCAATAATACTTCTATTATTTTTCCACAATTACTTTATTTCCTGCTGCTTTTTCAAGGCGGTTCATAATCGCGTGACCAACACCGACATTTGGAAACATCTCACTGAAAATAATATCCACATTCAGCTGATTAAATCGGCGCAGAACATCATAAAGAGCAGACGCCACGGTATCAAGCTCCGAGCGCTGGCCACAAATAAGCACCTCATCCGCCTCATACTCACCAGCAAATTCTTCGGTTGTTAGCACACCGACTCGCAAACCTTCCTTTTGCTTTTCCTCGACCAGTCGCTGCAAAAACTCTCTGGTACCTGACACCAAATATAGCGGTGCATTCGGTGCATAGTGACGATATTTCATTCCTGGTGATTTCGGCTGCTCGGATTCATTTATTAGCGCCGGGTCAATCCGAACTTCGCCAATTACCGCCTCCAGTTGCTCTCGTGTGATGCCACCTGGGCGTAAAATGATCGGTACATCCTCCGTGCAGTCCACAACGGTGGATTCCACACCAACCCCCGTTGGACCCCCATCAAGGACACCGGCAATTTTTCCATTTAAATCTTCTACCACATGTGCTGCAGTCGTTGGACTTGGTTTTCCCGAGCTGTTTGCACTTGGTGCTGCAATCGGCAACCTGCATGCCCGTAAAAGAGCTAGTGCTACAGGGTGATCTGGCATTCTAACTGCCACGGTCGAAAGACCCGCTGTCGCTAATTTTGACAACACGCCCTCCTTCATTCTGAATACAATTGTCAACGGCCCAGGCCAAAATGCCTCGATCAAACGGTCCGCTTTTTCGGGAACTTCGGCCACCATCTGCTCGAGCTGGCTCCTCTCCGCAATGTGAATAATGAGCGGATTATCGGACGGCCGTCCCTTCGCTTCAAATATTTTTCTCACTGCCTCATCGTTCTTAGCGTTACCCGCAAGTCCATACACAGTTTCTGTTGGCATCGCAACTACTTCATTTTCCCGCAAAAAATGAGCTGCATCCACAACATGTGGATTACTTTCCAAATTATCCACACACTTATCCACTTTCCAAACCTTTGTGTTCATATTGATCCACCTTAAATCATTTATCGAAATTTGACGAAAAGAGGCGTAGAATCTCGCATTTTTTCTGATGATACGCTAGAAAGTATAAAAGATGGAAGATATAAACACAAGTAATATCCACAAATTGTGTATAAGTTACACCCAAAAGTGGATAACTTTGGGGATATATCCACAAATTTATAGGTTAAATTTCAGAAATAATGAGTTATCCACATTTAAAACTTGTCGAATATGTTCTGAGCGATAAAATTCTTCAGGCAACTCTTCTCGCTCAATGTTTACAAACCCCATCAACAGAAAAAATGGCAGTGCCCCTTTTTTATTCGTAGCCAAAAATAAACTCTTTAATCCTTTTTCTTTTGCCAACTGGACTATTTGATCAAATAGAACGAAAATATCTTTTTCCGCATGGCCGGTTGTAACCACAAGTGAGCGTAGCATGCCATATTTTTCATAGACCTCCATACCTAGCGATCCTATTAATTCTCCTTTTTCATTTTCCAACATCAAAAAACCGTCGATCATTTCTTCTGTTAATCCTTCCGTCCCTAGATTTGCTCTCGTTAAAAACTCTTTCAAAGTATTAAGGTCCCTACTATTTGCTTTTCGAATCAACTCCTGCATCCCATTCCCTCCATTTTTTCCATTCTACTCTATGAATATGAAAAAATAGACAAAGTAGAACATAACCATGATTCTATTTTTTTAAGAATCACTTTAGAGACCTCAAGAAAGCAAAAAAGCCAGCCTTCTATAAAGACTGACTTTCCATTTCTTAGTTTAGAAGCTTATCCCACATTTCCACGACGAAAAACTTCACTTTTACAGGCTGTTCATCTTCACTTACATATACGGGCTCGGCTTTTTCTCTTTTGGTTTCCTTTGACACTTGAGCCTTTTCCTCAGTCTCTTCCTCAGATTTTTCAAGCTGTTTTTCTTTTTCAGACTGTATTTCTTCTTGTATTTCAACTTTCCTTGCTATTTCAATTTTCTTTGTCATTTTATCTTTCTTTGTTATTTCATCTTTCTCTGTTTCTTCCGCCTGATCTTTTTCCTTTTTTGTCAACTCTTGCTCTTTCGATCTCTTCACTTGTGATTTTACTGCTTGTTTTTTTTCAGATTGCTGCATTACCGGCTGTTCTTCCTCTACCTTTTTTTCTGATTGCATTTCTTCTTCCTGATCTTCCTCTGCCTCTTTCTCCACAGGTTTTGCTTCTATTTCAGATACCCTCTCTTGTTCAGGTTCCTTCTTTTCTTTACGTTCAGCTGCAGCTACTTCTTTCTCTTCAAAACCGTCACTTACGGCTACTCCATTTGAAAAGTCAAGAAAACATAGTGGCGGATACAGTACACACCACCAGTTAGCTCCTTCGCCTTTTCCCAGTGTAATTAAAATTGCCTGATACTTCCCAGCTGGGTATAAAAACTGGCCATAAAGCTTGGTAGGAAACTGAACGTTATCCTTAAATTCCACCTTTACCGATTGGTTCGATCCCTGTTCGCGGACGACTTTTTCTGCAATGGCCTGAATTTCCGGAAGCTTTTCGTTGATGACTTCACGGGCTGCCTCCATAGAAGTTAAATCCTGTACCCAAAGGGTAATTTGAGCGTTCACTGCATCTCGAACCTTCCGCTTAAGTGCCTGGTCTTTTTCAAAATCACTGTTGGCAAGAATCCTCAACCGGATGGCCTCTCCAGGTATTACAATCGACTCCTTAGAAGCGGCCTCTGTTTTTGGCATATATAAATTTAGCACTGTGGCTAATGATAAAATCACTAAATATCCCCAAACTATGATTTTCCCTCTCATTTCTAGCACCATCCCTTCCCTATCATCATTGTGGACAAAATGCCAGAATCTTAAACTATTAAATTAAAAATTTTGCGAGTGTTTTGCTAGAAACAACCTTCACCCATTCTAAAATAAGATTCATCACCAAAATTTGTGATTTAAACAAAAAAATGAAAACACTCATAGAATCCTGGCAATAATGTTAGCGACCAATTAACATAACAGGAGGTTCTATAAGTGTTTTCTGTATCTCTAGATTTGCCAGAATTTGAAGTTGTTAAACAAGTATTTCTTGAAGATTGCATTTTGTTACATGTTGAGAAAAATTCTATGGAAGAACGTTGTCCTTTCTGTGGTTTTTCTTCCAGTAATGTTCACGACTGGCGGACAAGAAAAGTTCGTGACCTATCTGTATTAGGCAAACCCCTTTTCTTATTTGTCAGAGTGAACAGATACCGTTGTCACAACTGTAATGAGGTATTTTCCCAAACATTTGAATCTATTAGTCCTAAAAAGCATCAGACCAATCGTTATAGAGAATTTCTATACCATATGTGCAATGGATCCACTATTTAAGAAGTAAGCCGAAAAGAAAAAGTTCCTTATACGACAGTAGAAAGAATCTTTTATTCCATCGCTAAAGAAAAAGAAATGGAGCTTTTAGAACATCTTGAAAATGTTATGGAAACCAATGAACTAGTCCTTAGCCTTGATGAAGTGGCTGTTCGAAAGGGCCATCGTTACGAAACCGTTCTGATAGATGCCCAATCCGGGAGTGTACTTGCTATGGAACACCAACGTAGTTATGACTCTACTCAAATCTTACTTACCAAGAAGATCCTGGCTAATAAATGTGTCCATACTGTTGTCATGGATATGTGGGATCCCTTTCATAAAGCTGTTAAATCAATATTCCCAGAGGCTTGTATCGTCATTGATAAATATCATGTAGTGCAAAAGGTTACCCAAGCACTTGATCAAGTAAGAAAGAAGATTCCTGGCCTGAAAAAAGGGCGGTTTAAGCTCTTAAAAGGTTCTGAAAAGCTTACGATTAATGAAAAACAACAATTAGACGAGATGCTTG